>DASPRK010000016.1:0-30536 GCA_035624495.1 Methylomirabilis sp. (SeqCode)
GCGCGCTGGGACACGCCAGAGGAAGCGAAGTGCTGGACGCGGCAACTCCATCCTGCGCCGCAAATCACGGTGCGTAGCGCCATCTTTTTTCCCGGCGGCGGTGCTTTCGCGCATGGGGCCGAGCGTATTCTCCCCGGCGTCCTGCCGTGGGGTGCGTTTCTGGCCGTCGTCTTGCGCAAACCGGATCACGATTAAGCGATTGGTGATGTTATGCTTCACTTCTAACGACAGGAGACCGCTCATGCCATCCTTAAAACACGACGAAATCCGCCAAGCCGTCCGGCAAAGATACGGCGAGGTAGCGCAATCCGACGCCGCCTGCGGCTGCGCCCCAAGCTGCTGCGGTACCGGGGCCAAGGCCTCCGCGGATGATGCATCGGTGACGCTCGGCTATTCACAGACTGATGTGGCGACGGTTCCTGACGGCGCGAACATGGGCCTGGGCTGCGGCAACCCGCAGGCCATCGCCGCGCTGCAGCCGGGTGAAACCGTTCTCGATCTCGGCAGCGGAGGCGGATTCGATTGTTTCCTGGCGGCGCGCCAGATCGGTGATCGCGGACACGCAATCGGCGTCGACATGACGCCGGCGATGATCTCCAAGGCACGCGCGAACGCCGTCAAAGGCGGCTATCGCAACGTCGAGTTTCGTCTCGGCGAGATCGAAAACCTGCCGCTCGCCGACAATTCGGTGGACGTGATCATTTCGAATTGCGTGATCAACTTGTCGCCCGACAAGGAACGCGTTTTCAAGGAAGCATTTCGCGTCCTGAAACCCGGCGGTCGCCTGGCGATCTCCGACGTCGTCGCCACAGCCACCTTGCCCGAGGCGGTGCGGTGCGACATGACTCTCTACACCGGCTGCATGGCCGGCGCCACCCCGATCGACGAGCTCGAAAGCATGCTCGCCACCGCCGGCTTCGTGGACATCCGCCTCCAACCGAAGGACGAAAGCCGCTCCTTCATCCGGGATTGGGCGCCCGGAAGCAAGATCGAGGATTACGTGGTGTCGGCCACGATCGAGGCGGTAAAACCGCCGGAGGTAGTCCGCAGGTGAAATTCCAGCGTTGACAGTGCAGAAAGGCCCTGGAAACGGGGCCTTTTTGTTGCCGCCGCGCGCCGGCTGAAGAAATAATAGCGTTACGTCATCGCGGCAGGAGGGGTCGTCCGTGAAAACCCTGGTTCCCGGAAAGATCGAGGAGTACTGCCTGCGCCACACCACGGCGCGCGACAAGCTCCTGCGTGAACTCGAAAAATACACCCAGCGGCACTGCGCCGATGCCCGGATGCTGATCGGGCCGTTCGAAGGCGCCCTGCTCGCCATGCTGGTGTGCCTGACCGGCGCGCGACACATCCTGGAGATCGGCGCCTTCACCGGTTATTCCGCGCTGTGCATGGCCGAGACGCTGCCCGAAGACGGCGCGATTTTGAGCTGCGATATCAATCCGGAAACCAGCGCGCTCGCACGATCGTTCTTCGACCGCAGCCCGCACGGGCGCAAGATTGAGATACGCCTCGGCCCGGCGCTCGAAACACTGACGGCTCTGCCGATCGCGGCAACGTTCGATTTCGTTTTTATCGATGCCGATAAAGAGAACTACGTGAACTACTACGAAGCGGTGTTGCCGCGTCTGCGTCCCGGCGGACTGATCGTCGCCGATAACGTGCTGTGGTCGGGGCGGGTGCTTGCGCCGAAGAGCAAAGACGATCGCGCCGTGGTCGCCTTCAACAAGCACGTGCGCCGCGATCCGCGCGTTGAGTGCGTGATGCTGCCGGTTCGAGACGGCGTGAGTTTGATCAGAAAACGTTAATTGCAATGTGTCGACCGCTTTCGGCGGAGCATACCGCAATTAGCTTTTCATCATCGCCGAAGGCGATTCGACAAAAAGAAAGCCCCACATGCGGGGCTTTCAATTTTACGTCGTCTCTGCGACGAATCTCATCTTTTGGCAGCGGCCTTGCTGTTGACGTTGATCACGCTCAGGTAATACACCACGTCGCGGATCTGTTCGTCCGTAAGCTCCTGACCCCATGGCGGCATGAACGGAGAGCGGCCCATGGCGCCGCCGCCGCTGCGGATGATCATCTCCTTGTACTGGTCCGATTTGTCGCTCACGCGCAGATTCGCCGGCCGCGGATTGTAATTTTTGGCCGCGCGGCCGTTGCCGTCGGCATGGATACCGTGACACAGAACACAATGCGTTTTGAACACAATGTAGCCGCGCATGTCCTTGAACGCCTCTTCCGGCCCTTGGTGATCCGGTTCCGCAGCCAAAGCGGGCAAGACGGGGCCCCAGGGCGATAAGCCACAACAACGTCTTGAGAGCGCTCGTCATTTTGTAACCTCAATCACCAGTTTCATCTGTGAGTGGATGGCACATTCGACTTCCACGGTACCAGGGTTGTTGAACGTGATCTTTCGGCCCTGGCCCTGCGGATAGGAGCCCAGATCGAAGGTCTTCGTATCGGACAAGGAGAACACGTTGTGAAAAAACGGATCGTAATTGACGAAATTCACCGTATCGCCGACCTTGATATTGAGGTGCGAGGCACTGAACTACTTGTCCTTCTGGCCCACTTCGAATTCCGCCGCCGTGGCGTTCAACGCCACCGCGAGCAACAGACAGCCGAACAAATTTCTCAGCAACATGATTTACTCCTTATCGTGGCAATTGTGGAATTGTCACTAGTATCGGCGCGCCGGTCAGACTCTTGAGAAAAGCGACCAAGTCCTGTTTTTCCTGCGGCGTCAAATTCAACGGTTCCATGTTGGGGTCGAGGTTGTCCTTGGCGTCGCCGCCGCGGTCATAGTGGTCGACGACCTCTTCCAGGGTTTTGTACGCGCCGTTGTGCATATAGGGCGCGTTAAGCGCCACATTGCGCAGGGTCGGTGTCTTAAACGCGCCTTTGTTGACCTTGACCTTGCGTTGGGCGTAGCGACCGACATCCTCCGACATGCCCTTCGGCGTCTTGAGGCCGATGTTATGAAAGCCGTTATCGGTGAAATTGAATCCTTCGTGGCAGACACTGCACTTGGCCTTGCCGGTGAACAGCTTGAACCCACGCTTGGCCGAATCGTCCACGGCCTTTCCATTGCCCGCGTGCCAACGGTCGAACGGCGAATTGGCGGAGACGATCGTGCGCTCGAAGCTGGCGTGCGCCTTGGCGATGGTCTTTTCCGTGATTCCTTCCCCGGGATACGCCCGCTCGAACGCCGCCTTATATCCCGGGATCGCGTTAAGCCGCTCCACCAATATTTTCATGTCCTGTGGTCCATCTCGCCTTTGGCCTTGATGGGGCCTGTAGCCTGATCTTCCAGGGTGGGGGCGCGCCCGTCCCACATGAAGATCGTATTGTAGGCGACGTTCAGGATCGTCGGGGTACGACGGGCAAGTTTTTTCATGCCGTCGCCGATGGCCGTCGGCAGGCCATCCGACCAGCTCAGGGCCGGGTTGTGGCAGCTGGCGCAGCTGATCCATTGTGAACCGGACAGGCGCGGATCGAAAAACAGCATCTTGCCCAATTCCACGCGTGCCGGCGTGATCGCGTTGTCCGCCGGCACCAGCACCGCGACCGGGCGCAGATACGGGTCGGGTTTGGCGGTGGTGGCACGGGTCACGCCCGCGCCGGCCATCAGGCACATCAAACCTGCCGTCAAAATCGTGCGGCTGAACAGAATCAAATGTCGATTGGTATACATGGTTGCTTCTCCCATTTTAACAACTGGCGGTAACGCCATGCGTTTATCGGTCGGGAGCGGGATCATCGCTTGGCCACCCACAATCTTTTGACGGGCGGTGGCGCGGAAACCGGCCTTCCAGACACTTCCGTTACAACCGGCGGTTCGGTCTTTGCCGGTTGGTTTTGATTCGTCGAATCCGACGCGCCCCTGGGTTCCGGCGCGTCGGCGATCTTGAAAATCTTCACTACATGTACGAGATGCTCGGCCTGCTCCATGAGCATGGAGATGGCTGCCGTTGTCTCCTCGGCCAGCGCGGCATTTCTCTGGGTGTTATCGCCCAGCTGCGTAATCGCGATGTTGATATGCTCGATACTCTGGCTTTGTTCGCCGGAGGCATGGGAAATCTCCTGGATAAGCGTGCTGACACGCTCCACCTGCGCCACGATTCCATCCATCGACGTGCGTGCCTGGTCGACGAACTTGCTGCCTTCGTTGATGGTGGCCTCCGATTCGGTGATCAGGCTCTTGATCTCCTTGGCCGCCGTGGCGCAGCGTTGCGCCAGCGCGCGCACCTCGCCGGCAACGACGCCGAAACCGCGGCCGTGCTCGCCGGCGCGCGCCGCCTCGACCGCCGCATTCAAGGCCAGAAGATTCGTCTGAAAGGCGATCTCGTTGATCACGCCTATTACGCCTGTGATTTGCCTGGAACTATCGTTGATTCGGGAAATGGTTTTCACCACCTCGCCCATGCGCGTGGCGCCGTCTTGCGCGCTCGCGCGCGAGCTTTGCGCGGCCTCATTGACCTTGATGGAGTTATCGGCGTTGTGTCTCACCGTCGCGGTGAGTTCTTCCATGCTGGAAGCGGTTTCCTCCAACGACGCGCTCTGCTCGCCGGTGCGCTGCGCTAGATCGGCGTTGCCCGTCGAGATTCCCTGGGTGGTGGTCACGATCGATTCGCTCGCGCATCGCGCCTGGCGCACGATCTCGGTGAGATCGTCGTTCATTTTCTTCAGCGCCGTGAGCAGCTCGCCGGTTTCGTCCCGGGTTTTTATCTTTATCCTGCCGGTCAAATCGCCGGTCGCGACCCGGTTGGCGATGTTGACCGCGGCCTTGATCGGCCGCGTGATGCTGTGCGTCACCCAAACGGAGATGACAATTCCCACGACCACGATCGTTACGATCAGTCCCAGCACCCGAGAGGAGACGCTCTTGTAATCCGCCATGGCATATTCATAGCCGGTGCGCGCGATGTTGTTGTTGTAATCGATAAGATCGTTTAATACGTCGTGCGTCGTGCGGAACTCCGCCGCGACCCGGTCTTGAAACATGGCCATGGCCTTGCTCTTGTCGCCGGCCGTGCTTGGCGACAGGACGTCGTGCGTTATGCTCGCGGCGTATTTCTTGAAATTGAATTGATAATTGTCGAACAGCTTCTGTTCTACCGGCAGGCGTGGAGTTGACTTGTATTGTTCGAGGACCGCCTCGATCTGTTGGCGCTGCCGCTGGATGTCCTGCGTCAGCTGCGCCATCTCGCCGCCGCTCCTGGATAAAATATGGTTCAGGACATCGACCCGCATGCGGTACAGGTCCGATTGCATCCCGCTCAACCCCTTGATCTCGAGCAGGTTCCGGGTATACACGTGGTCCATGCGGACGTTCAGAACGCCCATATAGCTCACACCCCAGAACCCCTGAATAGTGGCAAGCACCATCAAGAGGCCGAAACCGATGGCCAGGCGCATTCCTATGGTCAAATTTTGCAGTCCCAGGTTGTAGCGCATCTGTTGTCGCTCTCTCTAAATTCAGGGCTGGCCGTAGCGGCTACTGAAGCGAAAATCGATACCACAGATTGACTGTCCTCGTGCGCAACACCCATGCCAAATGTTGCTTTACTTTATGTGCTGAAACGCACATAAATGCAAAAAAAAAGGCCCCGTTTCCGGGGCCTTTCTGACGTCGCAGTAACAGCGAACTTACATTCCCATGTCGCCCATGCCGCCCATACCACCGCCACCGGGCATCTTCTCCTCTTCCTTCGGGAGTTCCGCCACCATGGCTTCGGTGGTGATCATGAGGCCGGCGACGGAGGCCGCGTTCTGCAACGCAGTACGCGTCACCTTGGTCGGGTCGAGGATGCCCATCTTCAGCATGTCGCCATACTCATCAGTCGCGGCGTTGTAACCGAAGTTGGTGTCCTTGCTGTCCGCAACCTTGTGGTACACCACCGAGCCCTCGGTACCGCCGTTTTCCACGATCTGGCGCAGCGGTTCCTGCATTGAACGCACCGCGATTTGGATGCCGACGTCCTGGTCGTGGTTGTCGCCCTTGAGACTCTTGATCGCGGTCACGGCGCGCACCAGCGCCACGCCGCCCCCCGGGACGACGCCTTCTTCCACCGCGGCTCGGGTGGCGTGCAGCGCGTCTTCCACGCGCGCCTTCTTTTCTTTCATCTCGACCTCGGTCGCGGCGCCGACCTTGATCACGGCAACGCCCCCGGCAAGCTTGGCCACGCGTTCCTGCAGCTTCTCCTTGTCGTAGTCGGAGGTGGCCTCCTCAATCTGGGCCTTGATCTGCTTTATGCGCGCCTGGATGTCGACCTTCTTGCCGGCGCCGTCGATGATGGTGCAGTTTTCCTTGTCCACCACGATGCGCTTGGCCGAGCCGAGCATGGTCGCGTCGGCCTTCTCGAGATTCATGCCGAGCTCCTCGGAGATCACCGTGCCCGCGGTCAGGATCGCAATGTCCTGCAGCATGGCCTTGCGGCGGTCACCGAAGCCTGGGGCCTTGACGGCGCAGACCTTGAGGATGCCGCGAATGTTGTTCACCACCAGGGTCGCGAGCGCCTCGCCCTCGACGTCTTCGGCGATGATCAGCAACGGCTTGCCCTGCTTGGCCACGGCTTCAAGCACCGGCAGCATCTCGCGGATGTTGGCGATCTTCTTGTCGTGGATCAGGATGAGCGGATTCTCCAGCTCGGCACTCATCGTCTCCTGCTTGTTGATGAAGTACGGCGACAGATAGCCGCGGTCGAACTGCATGCCTTCCACGAGTTCCAACTCGTTCTCCAGGCCCGAGCCTTCTTCCACGGTGATCACGCCTTCCTTGCCGACCTTTTCCATCGCGTTGGCGATGATCTGGCCGATCGACTCATCGGCGTTGGCGGAGATGGTACCGACCTGAGCGATCTCCTTGGAATTGGAACAGGGCTTGGAAATTTTCTTCAGTGCCTCGACCGCCGCCGTCACGGCCTTATCGATGCCACGCTTCAGGTCCATGGGGTTCATGCCGGCGGCGACGGATTTGAGTCCCTCGCGCAGCATGGCCTGGGCCAGCACGGTCGCGGTGGTGGTGCCGTCGCCGGCGACGTCGGAGGTCTTGCTCGCGACCTCCTTTACCATCTGCGCTCCCATGTTCTCGTACTTGTCCTTCAGTTCGATTTCCTTGGCGACGCTGACACCGTCCTTGGTCACCGTCGGGGCGCCGAAGGATTTCTCCAGCACCACATTGCGGCCCTTGGGACCGAGCGTCACTTTCACCGCGTCGGCCAGGACATTGACGCCGCGCAGCATGCGCGTACGTGCAGGATCACCGAAAACTACGTCTTTGGCTGCCATAGTTGCTTCCTCTCTCTGGATTCGTTCGGTTGGTTACTTCTCGACCACGCCCATAATGTCTTCTTCTCGCATCACGAGCAGTTCTTCATTGCCGACTTTCACTTCGGTGCCGGAATATTTCCCGAATAGGATCTTGTCGCCGACCTTCACATCCAGCGGCCGGACCTTGCCATCTTCGAGAATCTTGCCGTGACCCACGGCGATCACTTCGCCCTGGATCGGCTTTTCCTTGGCGGTGTCGGGAATGACGATGCCGCCGGGTGACTTACGCTCTTCTTCCAGGCGGCGCACGATCACGCGATCGTGAAGCGGACGGATTTTCACAGACAATTCTCCTTTGGTAAGGGGTTTTACGCTCATGCTGTTCTCCTTTTTCAGTCTTTCCTGAATAACATGAAACACTTAACAAAACCCTGAAAAACCACGTACCGGGTTTGTTAGCACTCGGTCAAAGTGAGTGCTAATGATAATGAGCGAGGCACAGATGTCAACCGGTAAAGTGAGGTTCAGTCCACTCGGCGAGACTCCCCCTCCAGGGGAGTGCGGCCGACCTGGTCAGGCCCGGCGGGAGGGCGTGTCACGGGGCCGCCCAGACCGACACGACGCAGGTATCGCCGGATAATCCAGCGGCGCAGCGGCGGAATCAGCAGGAGAAGCGCGGCGATGTCGGTCAGAAAGCCGGGCACCAGAAACAACACCCCGGCCGCCAGCAGGGCCAGGCCTTCCAGCATGCCCTGAGCGGGGGACTCGCCACGGGCGATCATCGCCTGAACCCGGCTGGCGGTGGCGAAACCCTGCATGCGCACCAGCCACAGACCGATTACGACGCCGATCACGACCAGCAGCAGCGTCATGCCGACCCCGATGCGGGAGCCGACCCAGACGAAGGTCGCGATCTCGGCGATTGGTACCAGCAGCATGAGGATGACCATCAAAACAATTCCGCGGCTCGAAACTGGCAGCATAACCCGATGCCGTGCCGACGGCATCCGGGACGCGGACGCCGGTCTTTCGCTACAATGAATAAACGCCCATCCCGCGCCGTCATTACGGCTGCGATGCCGACCACGAACCGACAAGCGAAGCCACACGAATACCAGCTGGTGTTGACGACCTGTCCCGACGCCGGGGCGGCGCAGCGCCTGGCGCATGCGCTCGTGAGCGAGCGCCTGGCCGCCTGCGTCAACATCCTGCCGGCGGCGCAGTCGGTCTATCTGTGGAAGGGCAAAGTCGAGTCGGCCGCGGAGCAACTTCTGATCATCAAATCCATGACACGCGCCTATCGTTCCATCCAAAAAAGAATTCTCGAGCTGCATCCGTACGAACTTCCCGAAGTGATCGCGGTCCCTGTCACGGACGGCTTCGCCGACTATCTCTCCTGGATACGCCACCCCGACAAGACATTATGAAAAAACTGTTCGCCGTCATTTTGTTGCTGTGGTGGTTCCCGGCGCAGGCCGCACCATCAGATGAAGACCTGCTGGACGCGGACCAGGCGTTTCAGCTCAGCACCCGCACCGTCAACGGCACCACGCTCGAGGCACGCTGGAAAATCGCTCCCGGTTATTACCTGTACCGGGACAAATTCAAATTCGAGGCGCTCGGCGGGGCGAAGCTCAAGGACCCGGTGTTCCCGCGCGGCAAGGTCAAGCAGGATCCATTGCTCGGCCAGGTCGAGACCTACATCAAGTCGGTCAAAGTGCGCCTGCCTCTGGACGGACAGCCGGACGCGCCGACGGTTCGGCTGCGCATCACCGCGCAGGGTTGCAACGAACCCGTCGGCGTGTGCTATCCGCCGATAGTCAAGGAAATCGATTTCAAATTGCCGGGCGTAAGAGCCGCCGTCGTCAAACCCAACAAGGTAACTGAAGCCCAGCCGGCGGCCATCAAGTCGCTCACCGATCTGACCCGCTCCGTCGGAGCGAGCGACACGCAGGCCGAGCCGGTCGATCCGGACAAGGCGTTCATCGTGAACCTCGAGGCGCGCGGCAACGATGCGCTGCTGGCGCGTTTCGATATCGCCGATTGCTGCTATCTTTATCGCGACAAGATAAAGGCCGAGCTCACGACCGCCGCCGGCGGCCCGCTCGCCGCTGACCTGCATCTCGGCGACTACACGTTGCCGCCCGGGAAAACCAAGACCGACGAGTTCATCGGCAAGACCGAGATCTACGAGCAGGGCTTCGAAGTGGCGCTGCCGATCGTGGGACTCGGCGGCCAGGACCGGGAATTGTCCCTGCGGCTGAGTTATCAGGGTTGCTCGGAAAAAGGCGTGGTGATCTGCTACCCGCCGGTCACGAAAACCTTCGGCGTGCGTTGGAGCGGGGGCATGCTGCGTGTCGCAAGCGCGGCCGAGCCGCCACCGGCTTCCCCCGCCGTCTCCCAACCACGCGACCTTCGCAAGTTCGTGTTCGCCTTGCTCACCGCCTTCGGCGCCGGGCTGCTTCTGACCTTCACGCCCTGCGTATTGCCGATGGTGCCGATCCTTTCGAGCATGCTCGTGGGTCAGGGAGACACCCACATTGGCAAGCTGCGCGGCGGTCTGATGTCCTACAGTTACGTGCTCGGCACCGCTGTGACCTACGCCGCCGCCGGAATCATCGCCGGTCTCTCCGGCGAACAGTTGCAGGCTTACTTCCAGAACCCCTGGGCCCTCGGCACTTTCAGCACCGCACTGGTGCTGCTGGCGCTTTCGCTGTTCGGTTTCTACGAACTGCAGATGCCGGGCTTCATTCAGTCGCATCTGCATCATCGCACACATCATCTCAAGGGCGGTTCTTATATCGGCGTATTCATTCTTGGCCTGGTCTCGGCGTTGATCGTCGGGGCCTGCGTCTCACCGGTGTTGATCACTGCGCTCGGCGCTGCCATCACCAGCCAGGATCCCGTGCTCGGCGGCGCGATCATGTTCGCACTCGCCCACGGCCAGGGGGCGATCCTGATCGCGCTCGGCATCGGCGCCGGCTTCCTGCTGCCCAAGGTCGGCAAGTGGATGGACCGCGTGAAGCACCTGTTCGGCGCGATGTTGATCGCCGTGGCCATCTATCTGCTCGGCTACATTCCGGCGGTGCCGGTATTGTTCCTGTGGGCCGCGCTGTTCATCATCTCCGCGGTGTACCTGGGTGCGACCCAGAGCCTGCCCAAGGAAGCGACCGGCTGGCACTATCTATGGAAGGGTATCGGTACCTTCCTGCTGGTGTGGGGCGTGTTGGCGCTGCTCGGCGGACTCACCGGCAACCGCGATATCCTGCGTCCACTGCCGCTGACGTCCTCCGGCGTCAGTGTGATCGCCGGTGGCGCCGACGTCGGCACGGCTGCACCCGCGGCGGCGGAACGTTTATTCGAGCGCCTCTACACCCTGCGCGACCTGGAAGATCGGCTCGCTGCGGCCAAAGCGGCGGGCAAGCCGGTAATCGTGGATTACTACGCTTCGTGGTGCACCGACTGCGTGCGCATGGAAAAGGCCATCTTCGCCGATGCCCGCGTGCGTTCGGAACTCCAGCACTTCGTGCGTTTACAGCCGGACGTTACCAATTCCGGCGACGCCGAGGTCGAGGCGATGAAAAGGCGTTTCAAGGTCTACGGGCCGCCGGCCATCGTCTTACTCAACAGCCAGGGGCAACAGCGCAGTGAAGCGCCATCCTACGGATTCCACAATGTCGAGGAAATGCTGTCGCTGCTCGGTAACATCTAAATGCTTCCATGGGCTCGACCTGACTACATGGCTGCCACGCTCAAAAACCTGCTGCTGTTAGCCGTCGCCGTCCTGGCGCTCGCGGGCGGTTATTGGACGGCGCAGACATTGCGCCCTGCCGTCCCGGTCAAAGAAACGACGCCGAGCTACGGTGGCGGCGCCATGATCGACTTCAGCTTGCCCGACCTGACTGGCAAGAAACATTCGCTGAGCGAATGGCGCGGCAAGGTGATCGTGCTCAATTTCTGGGCCACCTGGTGCCCGCCGTGCCGCGAGGAAATCCCGCTTTTCATAGCCTTGCAGAAACGGTACGGGTCCGGGGGCGTACAGTTGCTGGGCGTGGCCACGGCGGACGACAAGGAGTCCGTGATCGCGTATCGCCAGTCGGCCGGCATGAATTACCCCATCCTGATCGGCGACGATGATGCCATGGACATCATGGTCCACTATGGCAATCGTCAAGGATCCATACCGTATACGGTCATCATCGATCGTGAGGGCGGGATCGTGGCCCGTAAATTGGGGGCTTTCGATCAGGCCGACCTCATGCGTGTCATCGCGCCACTGCTGCCGCCGTCGGGAACGCCTTCGTCTCCCCCTGTATAGAATACTGCGTCGATCTGCGGTTTATTTTCGCCAAATTACCGCGATCTTGTTTGATGAGTTCCTTGTGCTGGACAAACAATGGTTTGGCATGCACAATATCTTCAATCGGGAAGATAACCGCAAATGAAGGCGTAAATCGGGAAAGATGGCGCAAATAGCCAGCAAAATCCGCTCCTCGCCTGGCCCTCGATTCATTCCACCAGTCAAATTCACGCATGGCTGAAATTTTGGTTCTCAACGGCCCCAATCTCAATCTGCTCGGGACACGCGAGCCGGAACACTATGGCACCACCACGCTCGAGGCGATCAATCAACGGCTCGCAAAACTGGCCGAATCCGCCGGTCACCACGCAAGTTTCTTCCAGAGCAATGCCGAGCATGAGCTGGTCGGTCGGGTGCAGCAGGCCATGAAGGACAAAGCAGGGTTCATCCTGCTGAACCCCGCGGCCTTCACCCATACCAGCGTGGCGTTACGCGATGCCTTGGCGGCCGCCCATATTCCGTTTATCGAAGTGCATCTTTCCAACATCCACGCGCGCGAGCAATTCCGGAAACATTCGTATTTTTCCGACCTCGCCGTGGGTGTCATCAGCGGCCTCGGTGCCCAGGGTTATGAACTGGCGCTCGCGGCCGCCATGGAACGCTTGAAAAAATAGGACCAATCTCATGGACATACGCAAAGTCAAAAAACTGATCGAGATGCTGGAGGAATCGAGCCTCGCCGAGATCGAAATCCGCGAGGGCGAGGAGGCCATCCGCATCAGCCGCGCGAGCTCCACCGGCGCGCCGCACGTGGTGCACATGACCGCACCGGCCGCCCCCGCCGCGCCGGCCGCCCCCGCGGCTGCAGCGGCTCCAACCGCCGCACTCGCTGCACCGGTGCCCGCCGGGCATGCGGTCACTTCACCCATGGTCGGCACGTTTTACCGCGCCTCTTCGCCGGAGGCCAAACCATTCGTGGACATCGGCAGCCAAATCAGTGTCGGTGACACCCTATGCATCATCGAGGCCATGAAGATGATGAACGAGATCGAGGCCGACAAGGCCGGCGTCGTCAAGGCCATCCTCAAGGAAAACGGCCAGCCGGTGGAATACGGCGAGGCCCTGTTCATTATTGAATAAAACCACGGAACCACAAGTAAACACACATGAGCACGGACATTTTTGCCGGGAGCAAAAATTGGACAGCGGAGCGCAGCGACGCTGGCCCGAGCGCAAGCGAGGGCGAGCGCCAGGGACGACGCGAGCATAACCGCGCAGAGAAGTCGCTGCTCGAGGTTTTATCTGCGTGCATCAACGTTCATCCGCGGCTTCACGAATAACCTTCACCCATGATCGAAAAAATCGTCATAGCCAACCGCGGCGAGATTGCGCTGCGCATCCAGCGCGCCTGCCGGGCGCTCGGAATCCGCACGGTCGCCGTCCATTCCGAAGCCGATCGCGACGCCAAATACGTCAAGCTCGCCGACGAGTCCGTATGCATCGGCCCGCCCCGGGCGGCCGACAGCTACCTCAACATTCCGGCCATCATCAGCGCCGCCGAGGTCACCGATGCCCAGGCGATCCATCCGGGCTACGGGTTCCTGTCGGAAAACGCCAACTTCGCCGAACGCGTGGAGTCGAGCGGCTTCATCTTCATCGGCCCGCGGCCGGACACGATTCGTCTCATGGGTGACAAGATCTCCGCCATTCGCGCCATGAAAAAGGCCGGCGTGCCGTGCGTGCCCGGCTCCGACGGCCCGCTAGGCGAGAACAACAAGGAAACCCTCCGGCTCGCCGGGCATGTCGGCTACCCGGTGCTGATCAAGGCCGCCGCCGGCGGCGGCGGCAAAGGCATGCGCGTGGTGCACACCGAGGCGGCGCTGCTCAACGCCATCCAGCTCACCCGCGCCGAGGCCCAGGCCGCCTTCGGCAACAACACCGTCTACATGGAGAAGTACCTCGACCATCCGCGCCACATTGAATTCCAGGTGCTGGCCGACACCCACGGCAACGCCATCCACCTGGGCGAGCGCGACTGCTCGATGCAGCGGCGGCATCAGAAAGTTATCGAGGAATCGCCGGCGCCGGGCATCCCCGAGAAACTGCGGCACAAGATGGGCGAGCGCTGCGCCGACGCCTGCCGCAAGATCGGTTACCGCGGCGCCGGAACATTCGAGTTCCTTTATCAGGACGGCGAATTCTATTTCATCGAGATGAACACGCGCGTGCAGGTCGAGCACCCGGTGACGGAGATGGTAACGGGCGTCGACATCGTGCGCGAGCAGCTGCGCATCGCCGCCGGCGAGCGGCTGTCCTTCCGCCAGAAGGACATCCAATGGCGCGGACACGCCATCGAATGCCGCATCAACGCCGAGGACCCGCGGAATTTCATCCCCTCGCCCGGGCGCATCACGGGCTGGCATGCCCCGGGCGGACCGGGCATCCGCGTGGATTCACACGTGTACACCAATTATTTCGTGCCGCCGTACTACGACTCCATGATCGCCAAACTGATCGCCTTCGGCGACACGCGCGAGATGGCGCTGGCGCGCATGCGCATCGCACTGACGGAAATGGTGGTCGAGGGCATCAAGACCAACATCCCGCTGCATCAGGATCTCATGAACGACGCCGCATTCATCCGCGGCGGTGTCAACATTCATTATCTGGAGAAGAAACTGGGGCTGTGATCGGCGACGCGCCAAGCGTGAGGTATCAGACACAACATCCGCTTCCCGGCCTCTCGTCGTGCTCATCACCCCTGCCAACTCACGCTGCACGATGCCCTGGCTCAAATTGAAACTGTGCACCGATGAACTGCACGTGCAGGCGCTCTCGGATGCGTTCGAGGAATGGGGCGCCATCTCGGTGACGCTCGAGGACGCCGCGGACCAGCCGCTGTTCGAGACGCACTGGAACAAAAATCCGCTGTGGTCGCAGGTCAATGTGACGGGGCTATTTCCGGAGCACACGAACACCGACGACATTTTGGCGCGAGTGCGCGAACGACTCGGTCTCGCGGAATCGCCGGCGCACGAATTCGATCTCCTCGGCGACGAGGACTGGGCGCACTCGTGGATGGCGCATTACAAGCCGCTGAAGGTCGGGCGTAATCTCTGGGTCGTGCCGAGCTGGTGCACGCCGCCCGAACCCGATGCCGTCAATCTCATACTCGATCCCGGGCTCGCCTTCGGCACCGGCGATCACCCGACCACCGCGCTGTGCCTCGACTGGCTCTCGGAACAGGAGCTGCGCGGGAAAACGCTGCTGGATTACGGCTGCGGCTCCGGCATTCTCTCAATCGCGGCGCTCATGCTCGGCGCGGCGCAGGCCCATGCCGTGGACATCGATGCGCAGGTGCTGGAGATCACGCGCCGCAACGCCGTGCACAACGGCATCCACGCCGGGCTGCACGTGATGCTTCCGTCCGAGCTGCCTCAAGGTTTCCAGGCTGATATCGTGATGGCCAACATTCTTTTCGGCACCCTGATCGAATTGCGTTCTGAAATCAAAGCGCGCGTGCGTCCGGGCGGGTGGCTCGTGTTGTCCGGGCTGCTGGGGTCGGAACAGGCAACCGAAGTGCGTACGCTCTACGAGCCGCCGTTCGTACTGGCACAGCGCGAGAAACAAAACTGGATACTCCTCGCCGGGGGCAAGCCCGTGAATGTCGGCTAAGCTCACAAGACTATGTCTAAATGAACGCAGTAGGACGACCATAGATGTACATCCAGTGCCCCGCATGCCTGACTACTTTCAAGGTGACGCCGGCACAGCTCGCCGCGCGCGGCGGCGTGGTGCGCTGCGGAATCTGCTCGACGATATTTCACGCCGAACAACGCCTGCTTCAGGCGCCGCCGAAGACTGGCCGCGAAACGGCCACCCCGGCGCGAGAGGAGGCGGCCTCGTCCGGAACCAGCCAACGCCGGCGCAGCGACAAAAACAGGCGCGCCACGTCCCGACGCCGCCGCGACAAGATCAAAGCGGCGCCAGCGCCGTTCATCGAAGAGACTGATTTTCCCATCATCACAGAATTGCAAAGGCCTGCTCGATCGCGCTGGCGCGCGGTGCGCTGGGGCTTCGCCGATTTGCTTTTGATCCTGCTGCTCGCGGGGCAGTTCGTTTATTTTTACCGCGATGAGCTCGCCAAGAAACCGTCCTGGCGCCCGCTGCTGACGGATTTCTGCGGTTATGCCCGCTGCCAGCTGCGTCCGTTACGGGACATCGCCGCGATCGAATTACTCCAGACCACAATCGCGCCGCATCCCCAATACGAAAACGCGCTGCGCATCCGCACCGCGCTCGTCAACCGCGCCGACTATCCCCAGGATTATCCGTGGATGGAAGTCAGTCTGACCGACAACGGCGGCCGGGTGCTCACCCGCCGTACGTTCACGCCGGCGCAGTATCTGCCGACGCCCGCGGCAGGCAACATGTCCCCGAACGTCGTGGCCACGACACTGCTCGATGTAACCAATCCCGACAACAAGGCCGTCGGTTACGAGATCCGGCTGGTAACGCCGTGACATTCCGGCACACGCACCGGGCGAAAAGGGCAACAGCCGCGATGTCCAGGGAGGAGCAACAGCGAAGCGAATGAATTTTCTTATGTGCTTCACCTGCTTACTGCGTCGAGACAATTCCGTAAAGGTCCTTTCTGCATCCTTTTAAGTTATGATCAGCATTACCGATATTCACGGAATAAAAATTTAATTCACCGCTCATCGTATCCCCCTTCCCTGTGTTCTGAGTTTCTGGTTAAGATTGCTGCCCTTTCGCGTCGTTCCGGGTAGAGAAAGCCGATCATGAGAATCGGACCCTATAAACTGAAAAACAACTTGTTCCTTGCGCCTATGGCCGGTGTTACCGACCGGCCGTTTCGCAGCCTGTGCCGCCGTCTCGGTGCCGGCATGGCCGCCTCGGAAATGGTGTCCTCCAATTCCCTGTTGTGGGGCAGCGAAAAGACCAAGCGCCGCGCCGATCACGCGGGCGAATCCGAACCGCGCGCGGTGCAGATCGTCGGGAGCGATCCGACCATGATGGCGCAGGCGGCGCGCTACAACGTCGAGCACGGTGCCCAGATCATCGACATCAACATGGGTTGCCCGGCGAAGAAGATCTGCAACGTCTACGCCGGCTCGGCGCTGCTGCAGAACGAGAAGTTGGTGGCCGAAATTCTGCAAGCGGTGGTAAAAAGCGCCGATATTCCGGTAACGCTCAAGATCCGCACCGGCTGGGATCGTGCCAACAAGAACGGCGTCGCGATCGCACGCCTCGCCGAGTCCTGCGGCATCCAGGCGCTGGCAGTGCACGGGCGCACGCGCGCCGACGCGTTCCACGGCGAGGCCGAGTACGACACCATTGCCGCCATCAAGGCCGCAGTCACGATCCCGGTCATCGCCAACGGCGACATCACGACCCCGGAAAAGGCCGCGCAAGTGTTGCGCGCGACCGCCGCCGACGGCCTCATGATCGGCCGCGCGGCCCAGGGCAATCCCTGGATTTTCCGGGAAATCACGCACTTTCTCGCCACCGGCGAGAAGCTCGCGTCGCCACCGGTCACCGAAGTGCGCGACACGCTGCTGGCGCACCTGGAAACCCTGTATTCGTTCTATGGCGAATACAGCGGTGTGCGCATGGCGCGCAAGCACATCTCCTGGTACAGCAAGGACCTGCGTGACGGCGCAGCGTTCCGGCATCGGGTAAACCAGGTGGAATCGTGCGAGCCCCAGGTCGCCATGGTGCGCGAGTTCTTTGACACGCAGGTGCAAAACATGGAGCTCGCGGCATGACCAAGGATCGCAAAGTGCCGCTCGCGGCATGCGTGAAGCAGTCGATCGAGCGTTATTTCAATGACCTCAACGGCGAGAAGACCGCGGGCGTGTATGACATGGTGATCAGTGAGGTGGAAAAGCCGCTGCTCGAGATTGTCATGCGCCACGTCAAGAGCAATCAGTGCAAGGCCGCCGAGCTTCTCGGCATCAACCGCAACACCCTGCGCAAGAAGCTCAAGCAGCACAAACTCCTCTGACGGATTCTGATTGCGGAAGCGGGACGCGGAATTTAAAATTCCCTTCCCGAACCTCCCATTTCGAATTGCGCGCTCCATGACGACCATCCGCCGTGCGCTGATCAGCGTTTCCGACAAAACCGGCGTGCTGGAATTCGCGCGCGCGCTCAGATCTTTCAACGTCGAAATCCTGTCCACCGGTGGCACCGCGAAACTGCTCGCCGACCACGACGTCGCCGTGACCGAGGTCTCGGACTATACGAGCTTTCCGGAGATGCTCGACGGGCGCGTCAAAACGCTGCATCCGAAAATCCACGGCGGCATCCTCGGGCGGCGCGATCTCGACAGCCACGTACAGGCAATGAAACAGCGCGACATTCCGCCGATCGATCTGGTCGTGGTCAATCTTTACCCGTTCGAGGAAACCGTGGCGCGCCAGGATTGTACCCTCGCCGAGGCGATCGAAAATATCGACATCGGCGGCCCGACGCTGCTGCGCGCGGCGGCGAAAAATTACCAGGCGGTCACGGTGCTGGTGGATGCCAGGGATTACGCGCGGGTGTTGGACGAGTTGAAGCAGCATCAGGGATCGGTGAGTGACGAACTGCGCTTTCGGCTGGCGACCAAAGCCTTCGAGCACAGCGCGGCCTACGACGGCGCCATCGCCAATTATCTCGGACGGCTGCACGCCGATGGCAAGCGCGACGATTTCCCGCAAACCTATAATATGCAGTTCCGCCACGCCATGGGGCTGCGCTACGGCGAGAACCCGCATCAGAAAGCCGCGTTTTACGTCGAGCGCCGTCCGGCCGAGGCCTGCGTCGCGACCGCGCGCCTGCTGCAGGGCAAGGAGCTGTCGTTCAACAACATCGCCGACGCCGACGCTGCGCTCGAATGCGTCAAGTCGTTCGACGAGGCCGCGTGCGTCATAGTCAAGCACGCCAACCCCTGCGGCGTGGCGATCGCCGACAACACACTCGAGGCCTACAAGCACGCCTACATCACCGATCCGACTTCGGCCTTCGGCGGCATCATCGCCTTCAACCGTCCGCTCGACGCCATCACGGCCAAGGCCATCCTCGAGCGTCAGTTCGTCGAAGTGATCATCGCGCCCGCGATCAACGACGATGCCAAACCGGTCCTGGCCGCCAAGCCCAACGTGCGCGTGCTCCAATCCGGCGCCTGGGGCGCCCGGCGCCCGGCGGCCCTGGACCTGCGGCGCGTCACCGGTGGCCTTCTGGTGCAGGACGCTGATTACGGCATGGTGACGGAAAAAGATCTAAAGGTAGTCACGAAACGCGCCCCGAGCCCGCAGGAGCTGCGCGATTTGCTGTTCGCGTGGCAGGTGGTGAAGTTCGTCAAGTCGAACGCCATTGTCTACTGCAAGGATGGGCGCACCATCGGCGTCGGCGCCGGCCAGATGAGCCGGGTCTACAGCGCGCGCATCGCCTCGATCAAGGCCACCGACGCCGGCCTCGAGGTGCGCGGCAGCGTCATGGCCTCGGACGCGTTCTTCCCGTTCCGCGACGGCCTCGACCAAGCGGCCGAGGTCGGCGTCACCGCGGTCATCCAGCCGGGCGGTTCGATGCGCGACCAGGAAGTGATCGACGCCGCCGACCAGCACGGCATCGCCATGGTGTTCACCGGCATGCGCCACTTCCGGCACTGACCATGAGTTGTTGCCGCAAAAGCACAAAAAGCGCAATTATTTCCTGTCGTAAATTTTTCACGCTTTTCGTTGTGTTCTTCGCGCCTTTGCAGCAATTGATCATATGAAAATTCTCGTCATCGGCGGCGGCGGTCGCGAGCATGCGCTCGCGTGGAAAATCGCGCAGTCGCTCAAGGCCGAAAAAATCTACGTCGCGCCCGGCAACGCGGGCACCGCGCACGAAGCCAAGTGCGAGAACGTCACCATCGCCGCCGAGGACGTGGATGGCCTGCTGGGCTTCGCACAACAAAACAAAATCGACCTCACCGTCGTTGGTCCTGAGGCGCCGCTGGTGCGCGGCGTGGTCGATAAATTCCGTGCCGCGGGACTGCGCATCTTCGGCCCGACGAAGGGCGCCGCGCAGCTCGAAGGCTCCAAGGCTTACGCCAAGGATTTTCTTGCGCGTCATAAGATCCCCACAGCCACCTACGGTAATTTCACCGACATCAAGGCGGCCGAGAACTACATCCAAAAAACCGGCGCCCCCATCGTCGTCAAGGCCGACGGTTTGGCAGCCGGCAAGGGCGTGATCATCGCGCAGACCGGGGCTGAAGCCATCGCCGCCGTGCGCGACATGCTCGCGGGCAATGTCTTCGGCGAGGCCGGCCGTTGCGTGGTGGTGGAGGAATTTCTCACCGGCGAGGAGGTGAGCTTCATCGTCATGGTCGACGGCGAGCACATCCTGCCGCTCGCGACCTCGCAGGACCACAAGCGCGTCGGCGATGGCGACACGGGCCCTAACACCGGCGGCATGGGCGCGTACTCGCCGGCACCGGTGGTCACGCCCGAGATCCACGCGCGCATCATGCGCACGGTGATCGAGCCCACCGTGCGCGGCATGAAGGCCGAGGGACACCGTTATACCGGCTTTCTGTACGCCGGCGTCATGATTGCGCCCGACGGCACGCCCAGGGTGCTCGAATTCAACTGTCGTCTCGGTGACCCCGAAACCCAGCCGGTCATGATGCGGCTGCGGTCCGATTTCATCGAACTCATCGAGGTCGCTATCGACGGAAAACTGAACCGGGTTCAGGCGCAATGGGACAGCCGCGCGGCGCTGGGCGTGGTTATGGCGGCAGGCGGATACCCCGGTTCGTACGACAAGGGCGATGTCATTAGCGGCCTGCCGGAAAAAACCGCGACCGATTGCAAGGTGTTCCACGCCGGCACGACGCTCAAGGACGGCGCGGTGGTCACCAGCGGCGGTCGGGTGTTGTGCGTCACCGCCCTGGGCGCTACAGTGGGCGCGGCGCAGAGCCGCGCTTACGAAACCGTAAGAAAAATCCATTGGCGCCACGCGCAGTACCGCAGCGACATCGCCTACCGTGCGATCGCGCGCGAAAAGACATCCTGCTGAGGACCGTCCGCACATGACCAAGCCGTTCGTTGCCATTCTGATGGGGTCGGACTCCGATCTCGAAACCATGCAGACCGCGGTCGAGACGCTCGACAAATTTCACATCGCGCGTGAGGTGCGGGTGCTGTCGGCGCACCGCACCCCCGACGCCACGCACGCCTTTGTCAAGGACGCGGACGGACGCGGCTGCGCCTGTTTCATCGCCGCCGCCGGCATGGCCGCGCACCTGGCCGGTACCGTGGCCGCGCTCACCAACAAGCCTGTCATTGGCGTGCCCATGGCCGCGGGCCCGTTGCAGGGGCAGGACGCGCTGCTGTCGACAGTGCAGATGCCCGGTGGCGTCCCGGTTGCCTGCGTCGCCATCGGCAAGGCTGGGGCCAAGAATGCCGCCTACCTGGCGGCGCAGATGCTCGCCCTGTCCGACATGGAGCTGGCGCAGCGCCTGGCCGACGAGCGCCAGGCCAACGCAGCCGAGATCCTCGCCAAGGACAAGGCGGTGCGCGAGAAATTCGCCAAGTAACCACCGGTGATCACCGGCCAACTGATCCAGGCGGCGCGCATCCTCAAAAACGGCGGTGTCGTCGCCTATGCCACCGAATACTGCTTCGGCTTCGGCTGCGATCCCAAGAACCGCGTGGCGGTGTTGCGGTTGTTGCGCCTCAAGCGCCGCCCGCTCGCCAAGGGACTCATCATCATCGCGGCGGATACTGCCCAGCTCGCGCCGTACGTGCAGGATATTCCAGCGCCGGTCCTCGCCACCTGGCCCGGCCCGCACACGTGGTTGCTCGAAGCGCGCGCGGACGTGCCCGCGTGGATCACGGGCGATCACCCCAGGATCGCCGTACGCGTCACCGCGCATCCGCAAGCGGCGGCGTTGTGCCGGGCCGCGGGCATGGCGCTCGTTTCGACCAGCGCCAACCGCGCGGGCAGCGCGCCGGTGCGCCGCTTCCGCGACGCCCTGCGCCGGTTCAAGGGCGAAGTGGATTACGTGCTGCCTGGGATGGTCGGCGACGCGCCCGCGCCGACACCGATCCGCGACGCCGTCACCCGTGAACTGATACGCCCGGGGTAGACATGTCGCGCCCGGACATCATCGCCGTCAAAAACTATCTGCTCGGTCTGCAGGGTCGAATCTGCACCGCACTGGAAAACGAAGACGGCCGGGAAAAATTCCGCGAGGACGCCTGGGACCGTCCCGAGGGCGGCGGCGGACGCTCGCGGGTGCTGGCCGAAGGCGGTGTGTTCGAACAGGCCGGCGTCAATTTCTCCCACGTGCGGGGCAAAAACCTGCCGCCGTCCGCCACGGCGCACCGGCCGGAATTGGCCGGGCGCTCGTTCCAGGCCCTGGGCGTTTCGCTCGTGATTCACCCACGCAATCCGTATGCGCCGACCTCGCACTGCAACGTGCGTTTTTTCATCGCCGAGAAGGCGGGCACCGAGCCGGTGTGGTGGTTCGGCGGCGGTTTCGATCTCACGCCGTACTACGGCTTTGAAGAGGACTGCGTGCACTGGCACCGGACCGCCAAGGCGGCATGCGATCCGTTCGGCACGAATTACTACTCGCGCTTCAAGAAATGGTGCGATGAATATTTTTTCATCAAGCATCGCGGCGAGCCGCGCGGCATCGGCGGGCTGTTCTTCGACGATCTGAACGAAAACGGCTTCGACCACAGCTTCGGCTTCATGCAAAGCGTGGGCGATCACTATCTGCCGGCGTATCTGCCGATCGTGCAGAAACGGAAGCGCTCGCCCTACGGCGAGCGCGAACGCGATTTCCAGCTGTACCGGCGCGGGCGCTACGTCGAGTTCAACCTGGTGTATGACCGCGGAACGCTCTTCGGACTGCAATCCGGCGGTCGCACCGAATCCATCCTGATGTCGCTGCCGCCGCTGGTGAAGTGGCGCTACGACTGGAAACCCCAACCCGGCACGCCGGAGGCCCGGCTCTACGATGTCTTTCTCAAACCGCGCGACTGGATCTGAAGGAGGTCAAATGGACGAAGCGACGCAATTGCCCAATCGCCACGCCACGTTGCGGGTGGTACCTATGGTGAAAGACACCAACGCCGCCGGCGACGTGTTCGGCGGCTGGGTGATGTCGCAGGTGGACATCGCCGGTTCAATCGCGGCCGTGCGCCGCGCCAAGGGCCGCGTGGTCACCGTGGCGGTCAATGCCTTTCACTTTGTGGCGCCGGTGTCGGTGAACGATCTGGTTAGCTTCTACGCCCGGGTCGTGAAAGTTGGCACCACCTCGATCACAGTGGACGTCGAGGTCTATGCCGAGCGCGGCTTGCGCTCGCCCGCGCCGGGCGAAGTGGTCAAAGTCACCGAGGCAGTGCTGACGTACGTCGCGGTCGATGAGAACCGGAAAAAACGCCCCGTGCCAAGGGAATGATGTTCTCCAGGCGGGTGGACAGCCCGGGGTGGAGCCGCTAGGCTCATTCTCATGAACCGAAACACGGATTGGCGCCGCTTGGCGCAGGGACAGCGCTCCTTTCTTGCCGTGGCCGCGATGGCGTGGTCGGTTTTTCTGACGGGCTTCAGTCTCAACCCTTTCAGCGCCAGCACGCCGGCGCTCATGATCCTGGCGCACGCCGAAACCGGCAAACAAGTTGAAACCAAAATCGAGGCCAAGAGCGGCGCTGGCGTCGCTCCTGGGCAGGGCAAGCCGCAGGAACAATGGGTCATCCGATCCGGCGATGCGATCAAATCCGACACCCAACCCACCGACCGCGCGGTAAAGTTCTACCGGGGCACGAGCGGAGAAGGCATGCTGCTCTTCATCATCAAAGTGCGCTATTTCCGCAACGTACAGGGCGCCTGGGTACCACAGTACCAGCTCGACGAGGAACCGCTGGTGACGCAGGTGAATGGTCGTTGGCAGCCACTGACGACCGTGCAAGGGGTGCCGAGCCTGATTGTGATAACCAGCAATACCCTCCCCAATGCCGACGGTTTCTACTCGTCCCTCGACTTCAGGTTCAGCGCCGGTCCGATGTCGATCGATGCCTGGTCGGTGCAATAATCACTTCCTACTTCTTCTTCGCCATATCCAGAAACGGCGTGATCAGGTCTATCGGCAGGGGAAACACAATGGTGGAGTTCTTGTCGGCCGCGATCACAGTCAGCGTCTCGAGATAACGCAGCTGAATCGCCTGCGGTTGCTGCGCCAGCACCTGCGCCGCTTGATACAGCTTCTCCGCGGCCTGCTGTTCACCCTCTGCGTGAATCACCTTGGCGCGCCGTTCGCGTTCGGCCTCGGCCTGGCGCGCGATCGCGCGCACCATGGTCGGATCGATGTCCACGTGCTTGATCTCAACGCTCGTCACCTTGATGCCCCAGGCGTCGGTCGCGGCGTCGAGAATCTTCTGGATGTCGGCATTGAGCTTGTCGCGTTCGGCCAGCATCTCATCGAGATCGTGCTTGCCGAGCACCGACCGTAGCGTGGTCTGAGCCAGCTGGCTGGTGGCGGCGTAGTAGTCCTCGACCTGGATGATGGCGCGCTGCGGGTCGATCACGCGGAAATACAGCACCGCGCTGACCTTGACCGAGACGTTGTCGTGCGAGATCACGTCCTGCGGCGGAACCTCCAGCACCACGATGCGAAGGTCCACCTTCACTATCTGCTGGATGCCGGGAATGATGATGATCAGGCCCGGTCCTTTGACCCGCCAGAAGCGTCCCAGCAGGAACACCACGCCGCGCTCGTACTCGCGCAATATGCGGAACGCCGAGAACACCAGCAGCACGACGACGACAAGAATAAAACTCGACGAGATGAATCCCATATCAGTTACCCTCCGGGTTGTACGGCTCCACCGTCAGCATCAGCCCCTCGATGGCCACGACCTTCACTTTCTGCCCGCGCTTGAGCGGCACCGCCGATCGCGCCTGCCACTCCTCGCTGTGCACGCGTATCCGTCCCTCGGCCTTGATATTCTCCAGCGCCTCGCCGATCGCGCCGACCATCTCCTCGCGGCCGCTTACCACCTTCCGGCGGCGCGCCTTGAGGGCAAGCCCAACCACGGCAAAGAAAAACACCGCGCTCATCAACGCAACGGCCGCGATCAGCGGCCAGGCAATCGTGTAACCTTCGACGTCAGTGTCCATGAGAATGATCGAGCCTACGACAAAGGCGACCACGCCGCCAATGCCGAGCACACCGAAACTGGGCAGAAATGCCTCGGCCACCATGAAACTGATGCCGAGCAAAATGAGCCCGAGACCGGCATAGCTGATCGGCAAGACCTGAAACGCGTAAAGCGCGAGCAGCAGCGAAATTCCGCCGATGACACCGGGCAATACGTAACCGGGATTCCAAAGTTCAAAAAAGATTCCATAAATACCGAGCAACATCAGAATATACGCGACATTCGGGTCGGTGATGGCCGCGAGCAGGCGGCTGCGCCAGTCCGGTTCGTACGGCCGGATTTCGAGGCCCTCGGTCTTGAGCGTGATTTCGCGCCCCTGCACCGTGAGCTTGCGACCGTTGAGCTTCTTGAGCAGGTCGGCGTTATCGGTGGCGATCAGATCGGCCACGTGCTGCTTGACCGCCTCCTCGGCGGGCGTCGACGCCGCTTCGCGCACCGCCTTTTCCGCCCAATCGACGTTGCGTCCGCGCATCTGCGCCAGGCTGCGAATGTAGGCGATGGCGTCGTTCATCGCCTTTTCCTCCATGCCGGGCTTGGCGATCCTGGCGGGCTCGCTTTTCTTTTCCTTCTTGGCGCCCTTTTTCTCTTCCGGTGCGGCCGGCTCGCTGCCGGCCGGATTGGGCACGCCGCCGATCTGCACCGGCGTGGCCGCGCCGACATTGGTCCCCGGTGCCATCGCGGCGACGTCCGAAGCCAGCAGGATGTAGGCGCCGGCGCTCGCGGCGCGCGCGCCCGAAGGCGCGACGAAGGTGACCACCGGCACCGGCGAAGCGAGGATGTCCTGAATAATGTGGCGCATGGAGGTATCGAGCCCGCCCGGCGTGTCCATGCGCAGGATCACCAGCATCGCGCCCGAATCCTTGGCCTTTTCGAGGCCCCGATGTATATAGTCACTGGTTGCCGGTCCGATAGCGCCGCTCACGTCGAGCAGCACCGCGTGTCCCGGCGTTGCGGTGTCCTTGCCGAGCAGCAGCAAGGGCCAGACCAAGAGCAGAAATACCAGCGGGCGCAAGCGTTTCATACGCTCCACCATACCAGACAATGGGGCGGGGGGAGAAACCGGCCCCGATCCAGGGCTTCAGCGCCGGGCCTGTACCTGATAACGCAGGATGAACTCGAGGACCTCGAAGCGGTTGTACGCCTGCTGCAGACTCGCGCCCCACACCGTCGGGCCGTGCGCGCGGATCATGAGCGCGGTAACGTCAGGCGCGGTCCTGCGGAAGCGTTTGCGGACGTCGTCGGCAATGCGCGCGACGTCGAGGACGTTCTCAAACAGCGGCAACTCCGCCTGCGGGTTTTGCTGCCAGACGTCGAAGCCCTTGATCATCTCGATCGGCGCCAATCGCAGACCCTTCACGCCCTTTTTGGCGCGGTCGGCGGCAAGCATGGCCTCCACGATATGTCCATGCAGACAGGCGCGCGCGGCGGGAAATAATTCGTAGATCGCGCGATGGATCGAGGTTTCGGCCGAGGGCTTGTCGTCGGCGCGGCCGCGCTCGATGATCTCGCCGTCCTGTACGCGCACCAGCAGAAAGTCGTTTTCCTCCAGCCGCGCCTTCGGTTTGCCGCTCGCGGTGATCCAGAAATGTCCGTCATCCACGCGCGCCGAAAGATTGCCCGCAGTCCCCGCCATCCAACCGCGCGCGTGGAAGTCGCGTGCGATCTCGACCAGGGCGGTGCGGGGTTTCAGATCATCAAGACTGCGGGCCATCGGGTTTCGTTATTTCAAATCGGCTGGACAATTCAACCGCGAAATACTAGGTGGCTCTCATAGCCGGGTCAATCCGATCTCGCGGCCATATCGTTTCTCCTTCTCAGACTTTTGCGAGGTGTTCCGCGAGCTGGTCCAGGGTTCCGGTCCAGCCTTTTTGCATCGACTCGAACCCGGCCTCGAAGGTCTTGATCTCCTCTGCCGTCGCGTTCAGCGGCAACCAGCGTACGGTAACGGTCGTCTTGCCGGCTTGCTCGGTGAAGATGATTGTGCTCAGCATTTCCAGCGGCCAGGCGAGATGCATCGGGTGGCGGGTGACATTGCCGTTTTTGTCGGAAAAGGAATTGACGAAGACGAGCCGCTCGGGGTTCACGACTTCGCGATAAAAGAACTTGCCCCACATATCGTGACCGTCGGGTGATCGCATGCAGTAGTGATAGAAGCCACCCGGGCGCAGATCCATCTTGCTGTAAACCACCGCGACGCCTTTCGGCCCCCACCAGTGCTGCATGTGCTCCGGGTCGGTCCACAGCTGGAACATGAGCTCGCGCGGCACATCAAAGCTGCGCGAGATGACGAATTCCTTCGCGTGGGCCTCCTTAACAGAACTGATTTTTTGCTCCATGTTGCTTCTCCTGGTTACGGCGATCGGGATGCGTTCCGGTTTCACGACTTCTTTGAACACGCTGCTGTTGGGATAGTCGGTGCCGTCGGGGCCGTGCATAACGTGTTTCCACACGCCGCCCGGCCGCACGTCCATCTTTATCAATGGTGGTGGTGAAGCCGTTCGGCCCCCACCAGTGCACGACGTGCTTGGGATCGGTCCAGGCTTTCCACACCAGTTCGCGCGGTGCATCGAAGACGCGGGTGAGGACGATTTCGCGATCCGCTGTCTCCGTAGTTAGCCTATTTCTTCTTGCGTCCATGTCTCTTCTCCTTGGCTTGCAGTTCTTTCAGATAGTCCTCCAGGCGATCGAGGCTCTGTTCCCAGAAGCGCCGGTAGTGCTCGACCCAGGCGGCAACATCCCGCAGTGGCTTGGCTTCAAGCCGGCAGGGTCGCCACTGCGCTTCGCGGCCGCGTCGGATAAGGCCGGCGCGCTCCAGCACCTTGAGGTGCTTGGTCACGGCGGGAAGACTCATATCAAACGGCGCGGCAAGCTCCGTGACTGAGGTTTCGCCGGCAGCGAGGCGCGCCAATCTGTCAAGACGTTCGAAGAACGCCGCTGGGACAGCGCTTGCCCGTCAGGTGTCGCTTGGTCGGTTTACGGGGTCTGCCGCCATTCCGAGAGCATTGGTTGAGAGCCAGACGCTTTGATGGTGCAGCCTTATGAGTACGTTTGACTATGCCAGACCGAACTCTTTATTCGCCGCGCGGGCGTGAAATGCCTATCAGCGCGGTGAAATGAAACGTCAGAAAAATTTCCTAAGGCCAGATTACGCCGTCGCCGCGGCCTCGGCGAACTCGCGGATGCGCCCGGTGTAGAGCGGGGTCCAGCCGGAAGTGTCGATGAAATAGCGTACGGCTTTGCAGCGGGTACAGCCGCGCATCTCGAACCAGTGCTCGGCGTTGGCCGGCACATTGATGTAGTCGCCAGCGCTGACTTCGAGCAGAAACTGCGTGCCGTCCGGCTCGACGAAACCGAAATAGCCCTGGCCGGCGAGGATGTAGCGTACCTCGTCGTCGGAGTGAGTGTGGATCTTTTCGAACTTGCCGAGCATTTCGGAGAGCCCCGGGATGTCCTCATGGATCACCACCATGTCGCGCGTCTGGTAACCCTTCTCGCGCTTCAGCTCTTCGAAGCGGTTCTGCACGAAACCGAGAAGCTCATCTTTCTCGGCGTCGTTCAGACTTTTCTTGGCGAGCAATTCCTGCGCTCGGCTGTCCGTGGGCGCAGGCCAGTTACGCAGGGTGATGCCGAGACCGTCGAGGCGGCTTTGAACCGCGGACAGGTCTTTCAGCTCTTTACCTTCGGATAAGATGATGCGGGCCATGATCAATTTCCTCCTGGCTGTCAGCCAACAACAGGCTTTTCACCGCCGCGCCGCGCCAGCGGTTTAGGGACGGTCTTGACCGCTGGGCGCGCAGGGGCGGGGGCCTCGGGCGGTGCGGCCGGGCGCGCTTCAGGTTCCGGACGTCTCGCTTCGCGCTCCGGGTGGTGTTCCCGCTCTTCGCGGCGCGGCCCGCGCTCAGTCGGTCGCCGATCGCGCCGACTGCCGCGATCCCGACCGCGCTCACGCTCGCCGTGGCGGCCATGGTACTCACGCCGGGCCGGCGGCTCAAGCTTGGCCAGCATCTCTGGCGTTACCGGGGCGGTCGGGATCTTGTGGCCAAGGAAGTCCTCGATCTCCGGCAAGCCGAAAACGTAATGCTCGCAGGCGAAGCTCACCGCGTCGCCCGAGGCCCCGGCGCGCGCGGTGCGCCCGATGCGGTGCACATAGTCCTCGGCGTTCTGCGGCAGGTCGAAATTGAACACGTGCGAAACGTCGGGAATGTGCAGCCCGCGCGCCGCCACATCGGTCGCCACCAGGACTGGCAGCCGGCCTTCAGTGAAATCGTGAAGGATGCGCAGGCGCTGGGTCTGCGGCACGTCGCCCGACAGCACTTCGGCGTTCAGGCCATTACCCTTGAGCCAGGCGGCGATGCGTTCGGCCATGTCCTTGGTATTCGTGAACACCAGGCTGCGCGTGGGGTCCATGTGCCGCAGCAGGTACACCAGCAACGGAATCTTCTCTTCGACCGCAGTGTGATACAAAACCTGCGTGACCTTGTCGGCGGTGCGCCTGTCCGGTTCGATGCGCACAAACTGGGGGTTGTTCATGTGCTCGTAAGCAAGCTCGGTAACGCGGTAAGAGAGCGTGGCCGAGAACAACATGCTCAGGCGCTTAACCGGCGGCGGCATGCGCCGTAGCAGAAAGCGAATGTCCTTGATGAAGCCGAGGTCGAACATGCGATCGGCCTCATCCAGCACCATTACCTGCACCGCGTTGAGGTCGAATACATGCTGCTTGAAATAATCGATGATGCGACCGGGTGTGCCAATCAGCACGTCCACGCCCTCTTCCAGCATCTTGCGCTGGGAGTCGTACCCGGTGCCGCCGAACACCAGGCCGAGGCGAAAATCGGCGTGCCTGCCGAGCGCCTCGGCGTCTTTGTGGATCTGCACCGCGAGCTCGCGCGTCGGCGCCAGCATGATTGCGCGCGGCTGGGTCGACTTGCGGTTCTCCGCGGGGTGCGCGAGCAGGTGGTTGAAAGCCGCGAGCAGAAATGCCGCGGTCTTGCCAGTGCCGGTTTGCGCCTGCCCGGCGACATCCTGCCCGGCAAGCGCCAACGGCAGAGCCTCGGCCTGGATCGGCGTACAGAACTCGAAACCGGCCTCGTGGACGCCCTGCAGCAGCGACTCGGGCAGACCCAGAGAGGTAAAGGATTTCTCAGTAAGGTGGTGATCACTCATAAAACGGAGGCGCCAAGCATAACATTTTGATCCGGCGAGGGCACGAGCCACAGCCCGGAATGGGCGCATAGCTTGCATTCCAAGGGTTTTTCAGCACAAACTATGGGTCGCAAACCATCATTCTGTCTACGGCCAACCAGTCCGGCCGAACCCCACCAACAAACGGAGGCCAGCAATTCATGAGACAGGGCATTGTCAACATCACCGACGACAGCTTTGAGGACGAAGTACTCAAGGCAGACGGGCCGGTGCTGGTCGACTATTGGGCCGAATGGTGCGGGCCGTGCAAAATGATCGCCCCGGTGTTGCAAGAGATCGCCCAGGAATACGCCGGCAAACTGAAAATTGCCAAACTGAACATCGATGAAAATCCGCAGACGCCTCCGAAGTACGGCATCCGCGGTATCCCGACCCTGATGCTGTTCAAGAATGGCAGTGTCGAGGCCACCAAGGTCGGCGCGGTGTCCAAATCCCAGCTCGCCGCCTTTATCGACGGCAATCTGTAAAATCGGCCGACCTTCCGGAACTGGACGGGGGCCGCAACTGGTGCTAAGGTTTAAAAGCGGAAGCAAAAA
>DASPRK010000092.1:0-20851 GCA_035624495.1 Methylomirabilis sp. (SeqCode)
CGAAGCGGCCCACTATACTGCCCGCCGATTCCCACGGGCTGCACCTGATCCAGCAAATCCGGGACGAGGCGCACCGCTTCGCGATCGCCGGGCATCGGCTGCGTCGCGGGCGGGCGCGCACCCATTCAACTCTTGAACGAATACCGGGAATCGGCGGCAAGCGCCGCCAGGCGCTGCTCAAAAATTTCGGGGGACTGCGGGAGGTCGCCCGCGCCGGGGTGCAGGACCTGACGCGGGTGCCGGGCATCAGCCGGGACTTGGCGCAGAAAATCTACGACGCCTTTCACGGCGAGGAATGAATGTCGAGGCAACATGACAAATCCTGGACATCCGCGGCAATTTATTTCCGGCCTTGGGTCCAGATCGAGACCGTCGGTCGCCTCAATATAAAATAATCGAAAAATCATTAATTCATGCTGCTGAATGCTCCCAATGTCCTGACACTGCTGCGAATTGCGCTGATCCCGGCGTTTATCGGCGCGTACTACCTGTCCCACCCGTGGAGCCATATGCTGGCCAGCGGGCTTTTCATTCTGGCGGCGGTCACCGACTGGCTCGACGGTTTCCTGGCACGCCGAATGGAGCAGACTTCTCCCTTCGGGGCGTTTCTGGATCCGGTCGCCGACAAGCTGATGATCGCGGCGGCCTTGATCATGCTGGTGGCCGACCCCGCGGTCACCGACCGCGTGGTCGACGCACGCTTGTTCGCGGTGGTCGTGCTCGTCATTATCGGACGAGAAATCGCCGTTTCGGCATTGCGTGAGTGGATGTCTGAGGTCGGAAAGCGCTCGCATGTCGCCGTTTCGTTTGTCGGCAAAACCAAAACCACCGCCCAGATGATCGCCATCCCATTCCTTTTGTGGCAGGAGTCATTTTGGGGACTGCCGATTTTCCAGATCGGGGAGGGCATGCTGTACTTGGCGGCCGCCCTGACCCTGTGGTCCATGCTCAGCTACCTCAAGGCCGCCTGGCCCAATCTGATCGCACGCGAACCGGACGGATCCGGAAAACGGTAACGCTGTAATACACGCAAGTCACTCAACCGCAAGGAAAACCTGCGTTTTCAGCTTGACAGGCCAACATCGGTCCTTACAATGACGTTTCCGTCGCGGGAATAGCTCAGTTGGTAGAGCGCAACCTTGCCAAGGTTGAGGTCGCGAGTTCGAGCCTCGTTTCCCGCTCCAGTTCCTGGGGAGGCACCCTCATCGGTCCTCCCCTTTTTGTTCAGATTACGGCTGGGTAGCAGAGTGGTTATGCAGCGGCCTGCAAAGCCGTGGACGCCGGTTCGAATCCGACCCCAGCCTCCATTTTCCCTTATTTTTAGATACTTAAAACCTCGGATTGTCCTATATAATCCTCAAGCCTACCTGAAGCCCGGGTGGCGAAATTGGTAGACGCAAGGGACTTAAACAATTTGAGCACCCAGGAGGGAAACCCCTGGTGTGAATGGAGTCAAATTCGGGGGAACCTCTGCAATACGTGGCAACCCCGAGCTAAGCCCAAGGAATTTTGCGGTTGCGGTAGGTCGGTGTCTGAGCATGGCAGTTAGGGCAAAGTAAGCGAAGATTGGCTGAGCGATTGTCCTCGTTATTCCCGCTGATGTGGTCCAGTTGTTCAAGGGGGGGAGAGGCTGATCGAGCCAGTGTGTGTTGCCGCAGCGCATGCAGCGCTATGTCAGCATGCCTTCACGCAGCAGTCCGTTTTTCAGGCTAAGTAGGACCGGATCGGTAGCGTGTTCTGGACGTAACGCTCGATCGGCTGCTTGGGTGGAAATGTTCTTCGCTTGTCCCATGCTGGCCGCAGAGTGGGAAATATCAATCCCATGAAAGCGGATGGCCTTTCTCAGTACATCGTAATTGTCGCCATACGCGGCAATGCTGAGGCGCTGGAGGACCTGCCGCAAGGAGATCGAGTGTTTCACGGCATCCTTTAGCTGATGGACTGTGTATTTCCGCAGCTTTACGCGTAAATCCAAGGGAAAGTGTAGAGACTTGACGGCTCCTGCCTAAAACGAGCACGACGCTTCGTTATGGTAAAGGGAAAGTCCAGACCACAAATGCGTTTTAAATAGCGCAGCAGCGAAAGCTGTAGCAGGTATGAAAATCCCTTGGTGGCAACACCGTGCCGGTTCGAGTCCGGCCCCGGGCACCATAAAATATAAGTTTGCAATAACAATGCTTTTCAGTTATTAACTTATCTTCTACATAAAGACGTTATGCCTATTTTCTAGGCAATTCCTGGCGGCAAGTCCCTGCGCCACTAGGCTCTGCCATCCCCCTGCCTCTGTCTGCGTTGCCCTGGAATTCTGGTGGCCATGCCGGTCCAACTTCTCAGGCGAACTTAATATAGTGTTTAATAGTTGAATTATATATTATTGAACTATGAATGATACCCTACCTTTGCTGCCCCCGTTTTCGGAAGTGGAAGAGGGCATCTGCCGGCTGGCAAGCTGTCGGCCGGACCTGCCCAAGCAGGAAATCATCCTGACACGACTGAACTACCACATTGCGAAGTCGCTGCGCGACGTCACCAATCAGCTGTTGAAACCCTTCGACCTGAGCTACGTGAGCTTTTCGGCGCTCATGATGCTGTTTGCGTCTCCCAACAGCGAGATCAATCCGTCCAAACTCTGTGACGTCACCGGGGAAACACGGACCAACATGACGCGAATTTCCGACGACCTAGTCACCCGAGGACTTATCAGGCGCCATCCAAACGCCGAGGACCGCCGCCGCATCGTGTTGATGCTCACGCCAAAGGCGGAAAACCTGCTCAAAAAAATTCTACCGCTCTTGTGGGAGAAACAAAAAGAAATCTACTCGAAATTCAGCGCCGACGAAAAAAAGACCTTGGAAGCGCTGCTCAAAAAACAACTGGCCGCCATCGAGGAATTGAAATGAGGCTGCACGCTTCGGCCACAACCGCAAAGCGCTGGACGTGAAACGCCTCGCGCGCACGTTTTTGATCGGTGAAACGATGATGGCTGGTGCGATGCTGGCAGCGTGCGCGGTCGGGCCCGATTTTCATCCGCCGGAAGCACCGGCGACGAAATCGTACACGGAGGCGCCGTTGCCTTCGCAAACCGCGGCCACAACCGGAACCGGCGGCGCCGTGCAACGCTTCATAACGGAGCAGGAAATACCGGCGCAATGGTGGACGCTGTTTCATTCCGAGGCTTTGGATCAGCTGATACGCCAAGCGCTCCAGGACAGTCCGACACTGGCCGCCGCTGAGGCAACGCTGCGCCAGTCGCAGGAAAATCTCAACGCTCAGTATGGCGCCGCGATCTTTCCGAGCGTGGACGCCAAAGCGTCCGGCAGCCGTCAGGTAATCTCAGGAGTTGCGGTCGGTCAACCTGGCCTCAAGGCGAGCCCCTTCAACCTCTACAATGCTTCCGTGAGCGTCTCCTACGCGCTCGATTTGTTCGGCGGGGCACGGCGCGAGCTCGAAGCCTTGCAAGCACAGGTCGACTTCCAGCGGTTTCAGCTCGCGGGCGCCCACCTCGCGCTGACGGCGAACATCGTCACCACCGCCGTGAAAGAGGCTTCGTTGCGGGCCCAGATACGCGCGACACAAGACATCCTGGCGGCGCAGGAAAAACAGCTCACGGTTATCGACAGCCAGTTCCAACTCGGCGCGGTATCGCGTCCTGATGTACTCGCCCAGCAAACGCAGCTTGCGCAAACACGCGCAACCTTGCCGCCACTGGAAAAGGAACTGGCGCAGACACGCCATCAGCTCGCGGTGCTGACGGGCAAGTTGCCGAGCGAAGCAGGGCTGCCGGAGTTCGAGCTCGAGAGACTGCAATTGCCACAGGAATTGCCGATCAGCCTGCCATCGTCACTGGTGCAGCAGCGGCCGGATGTCCGCGCTTCGGAAACATTACTGCACCAGGCGAGCGCGCAGATCGGCGTGGCAACGGCAAACATGTTCCCGCAGATTACGCTGAGCGGCAGTTATGGCTCGACGACAGACAATTCGCATAATCTTTTCACCAGCGGATCCAACGTCTGGAGCTTCGGGGCAGCATTGTTACAGCCCATCTTCCACGGCGGCGAACTCAGCGCCACACGCCGTGCCGCGGTTGCGGCCTATGACCAGGCAGCGGCGCAGTATCGCGAAACGGTATTGCAGGCGTTTCAGAACGTGGCCGACGTCCTTCGTGCGCTCGAAGCGGACGCGCGCACGCTCAAGGCCCAGGTCGCGGCAGAAACTGCCGCGCTCGAAGCACTGGAGCTCACGCAACAACAGTTCGAGGTCGGCGCCGTGAGTTATCTCACGCTGTTGAACGCCGAGCGCCAGTATCAGCAGACGCGGATCAGCCTGATTCAGGCGCAGGCCACGCGCTACGCCGATACGGCGGCATTGTTCCAGGCGCTCGGAGGCGGGTGGTGGAACCGTGACCAGCAGACCGGAACGGCGGCTGCGGTCACCGATACGTCACAACCGGACGGCAGTGCGAAGAATTCGCGGGAGAACTTCTGATGGCCAAACGCATGACCATTATGCTGCTGATCGTCGGCCTGCTTTTTGGCGCCATCTTCGCATTCCAGGTTTTCAAGGCGTACAAAATCAAGGAATTCTTCGCATCCAACACGGCGCCGCCGGTCACTGTGACGGCAATGAAAGCGGAATTCAATACCTGGCAACCGCAGATCGATGCCGTCGGCAGCCTGCGTGCCGAGCGCGGCGTCGACGTCGCCAGCGAGATCGACGGTATCGTGCGCTCGCTCCATTTCAAGTCCGGGGAGGAGGTAAAGGCGGGCCAGGTTCTGGTCCAGCTCAATGCCGATGCCGACATCGCATTGTTGCACTCACTTCAGGCGGCCGCCGAACTGGCGCGCACGACTTACGAGCGTGACAAAGCGCAATACGCAGCGCGCGCGATCAGCCAGGCAACGCTGGACGCCGCCGCCGCCGACCTCAAGAGCAAGAGTGCCCAGGTAGCCGGGCAAAAGGCGTTGGTCGACAAAAAGATCATCGTGGCGCCGTTTGCCGGACGGCTCGGCATCAGCACGGTCAATCCCGGACAGTACCTGAACCCTGGCGACAAGATCGTCACGCTACAGTCTTTAGATCCGATTTTTGTCGACTTCTACCTGCCGCAGCAACAACTTTCGAGCGTCGCCCTTGACCAGGCCGTTGTGGTCGCCAGCGACAGCTATCCGGGGCAGACCTTCACCGGCAAGATCAGCGCGATCAGCCCGCTGGTGGACCCGAACACGCGCAATGTCCAGATCGAAGCAACGGTCGCCAATCCCAAGCACCTGTTGCTGCCCGGCATGTTCGCCTCGCTTGATGTCGAAGCCGGCACGGCGCAACGCTATCTGACGCTGCCGCAGACCGCGGTGACCTTCAATCCCTACGGGGAAAGCCTCTATATCGTCGAGCCGGGCGGGAAGGGTGCGGACGGAAAATCCATGCTGATCGCCCGCCAGAGTTTCGTGACCGTCGGCGCGACGCGTGGAGATCAGATCGCAGTCCTGCAGGGAATCAAGGAGGGCGATTTGATCGTCACCAGCGGGCAACTCAAGCTCAGGAACGGCAGCCCGGTGATCATCAACAACACGGTCCCGCCCAGTAACGAACCGGCGCCAAAACCGGTGGACGAATAGCGGAACGCCGGTCCATGCGCTTTACCGACCTTTTCATCCGCCGACCAGTGCTCGCAACCGTGGTGAGCCTGTTCATCCTGGTGCTGGGATTGCGGTCGCTCGGCTTACTGCCGGTTCGTGAATTTCCCGAAACCCAGAATGCCGTGGTCACGGTGACGACGACGTACACCGGTGCCGATCCGTCGTTGATCGCGGGCTTCATCACCACGCCGCTGGAAAACTCCATCGCGCAGGCGAACGGCATCGATTACCTCACGTCCTCGAGCACGCAGAGTGTCAGTATCATCACGGCGAACCTGCGCCTCAACTACGATCCGAACAAGGCCGTTACCGAGATCAATACCCGGGTCAACGCGGTGCTCAACCAGCTGCCGCAGGGTTCCCAGCAACCGGTCATAAACCTGGCCGTCGGCGAGCCCATCGACTCGATGTACATCGGCTTCTACAGCAAGGTCCTGGCGACCAACAAGATCACCGACTATTTGATTCGCGTGGTGCAACCCAAACTGCAGACCGTGGAAGGCGTGCAGACCGCCGAGGTACTCGGCATACGCCAGTTCGCCATGCGGGCATGGCTCGATCCGCAGAAATTGGCGGCCTATGGCCTGACCGCGACCGATGTCAGCGCCGCGCTCGCATCCAACGACTTCATCTCCGCCATCGGACGCACCCAGGGGCTGATGGTGACCGTCAATCTCACCGCCGCCACCGGATTACACTCGGTCGACGAGTTCCGCAACCTGGTCATCAAGTCGCAGAACGGCGCAATCATCCGTCTGGGCGACGTCGCCAACGTCACGCTGGGCGCGGAAAACTACGATACCGCGGTCGCTTTCGACGGCGAGAAGGCAGTATACATCGGCATCAAAGTGGCGCCGAGCGCCAATCTCCTGACGGTCATCGACAAGGTGCGCAAGACGTTTCCGGCGATCGAATCGCAGCTGCCGGAAGGTCTCAATGGAAAGATCGTCTACGACGCCACCAAGTACGTGAACAGCTCCATCGACGAGGTGGTCCGCACGCTGACCGAATCGTTGTTGATCGTGACGGTGGTCATTTTCCTGTTCCTGGGCTCGGCGCGCTCGGTTGCCATCCCGGTGATCGCCATGCCGCTGTCCCTGATCGGCACGTTTTTCATCATGCTGGCGCTCGGCTACACGATCAACCTGCTGACGCTGCTGGCGCTGGTGCTGGCGATCGGTCTGGTTGTGGATGATGCCATCATCGTGGTCGAAAACGTTCACCGTCATATAGAGTCGGGTATGCGTCCGATGGAGGCGGCGATCCAAGGCGCGCGCGAACTCGCCAACCCGATTATCGCCATGACCGTGGTGCTGGTCGCGGTGTACCTGCCGATCGGTTTCATGGGCGGCCTCACCGGCGCACTTTTCACCGAGTTCGCTTTCAGTCTCGTAGGGGCGGTCACCGTTTCCGCCGTTGTGGCGTTGACGCTCTCGCCCATGATGTGCTCGCGTTTTCTAAAACCCCACGATGGCGACGGCCAGCACCGATTCGTGAAATTCATCGACCGGCAGTTCGACCGCCTGCATCACAGTTACGCGAGCCTGTTGCGCGGGTCGCTCAACTATCTGCCGGTAGTGGGCGTTTTCGCCGCGAGCATTCTGGTCAGCATCTATTTCCTGTATGCCACGGCCAAAACCGAGCTGGCGCCGCAGGAAGACCAGGGCATCATCATTTCGCTGATCACGACCGCGCCCAACGCCACGCTCGAGCAAACCCAGCTCAGCACGCGCCAGGTCTACCAGCTGTTTGCCTCTTATCCCGAGACCGACCACGTATTTCAGCTCGATGGAATCAACGGGCTCAACTCCGGCATCGCCGGCATGGTGTTCAAGCCCTGGGACGAGCGCAAGCAGACCACCATGGGGCTGCTGCCGCAGGTGCAGCAGAAACTCGGCGGAATCGCCGGCGCTCAGGCAGTGGCGTTCCTGCGGCCGCCGCTGCCCGGCGGCGGCCGTGGCCTGCCGGTGCAGTTCATCGTCGGCACCACCGATTCGTACGAGCAGTTGGACGCCGTGGCGCAGTCGCTGTTGACCAAGGCGCGCGCCAGCGGAATGTTCGCGTTTGTGGACAACGACCTCAAGTTCGACAAACCGCAGACCATTTTGGAATTAGACCGCGACAAGATCGCGCTGATGGGGCTGACCATGCGCGACGTTGGCAACGCGCTTGGGTCGATGCTGGGCGGGGGATACGTCAATTATTTCAGCCTCGCCGGACGGTCCTATAAGGTCATCCCCCAAGTCATGCAACGGGACCGTCTCAACGCCGAACAGCTCCATGACTACTACATCAACACCTCCGGCGGTCCTTCGGTACCGCTCGGCACAATCGCGCATATCAAGACCACCGTCGTCCCCGAGTCGCTTAACCACTTCCAGCAGCTCAATTCGGCCACGATATCGGCGGTACCGTTGCCCGGCGTGACTCTTGGCCAGGCACTGGACTCATTGAAAAACCTGGCGAAGGACGTGCTGCCGCAGGGCTACAGCATCGACTACGGCGGCCAATCGCGCCAGTACGTGCAGGAAAGCAGCGCTCTCATCGTCACGTTCTTTTTCGCCCTGATCGTCATTTTCCTGTCGCTCGCGGCGCTGTTCGAGAGCTTCCGCGACCCGTTGATCGTCCTGGTGAGCGTGCCGATGTCCATTTGCGGCGCCATGAGTTTCATCAGCCTGGGCGTCGGCGGCGCAACCCTCAATATCTATACCGAGGTCGGGCTCGTGACCCTGATCGGTCTGATCAGCAAGCACGGTATCCTGATCGTGCAGTTCGCCAACGACCTGCAGCTGGAAGGCAAGGGCAAGCGCGAAGCCGTGGAGACCGCCGCCGGCATCCGCCTGCGCCCGATCCTGATGACCACCGCGGCCATGGTCCTGGGGGTAATGCCCCTGGTAACCGCCACCGGCGCCGGCGCCGTGGGCCGCTTTAATATGGGGCTCGTGATTTCGACCGGTATCGCTATCGGCACGCTTTTCACTTTGTTCGTGGTGCCGGCCATGTACATGCTTCTAGCGGCGGATCACACCAGACTCCGAGCCGAGAGCCGGCTCCGGGCAGCGAAAGGGGTTCCTGACATTACTGGGGGACAACAAGATTGATGGCGGGCGATCTTTGCGGCGGCGGGTGAATAGGGAAGAATCAGATTGCATGGCGCACTGGGCTATATTTTTATTATTTTACATAATATACATTATACGCATTATCTGATCGATCGGGCTGAGATTACTTTCATCTTTCATTGATCAACTGATTAATCTTATAACCTTCGGCGACTCGGACATCATCGGATCGGGTCGCTGAATCCGATCTCCTCTAACTAAAATAAAAATAAAGATAGTCTTATATCTATATAATTAAACGGAAAAAAGTTACGAGACCAGCTCGAGCAACTTCGCGTACGCATCGTCGAACAGTTTCACTCCTTCGGCCTGCAATACGTCACCCACAGTGCGTGGATCAATGTCCAGGCGTTCCAAAGTCAAGAACTGATTTTTCGCCTGCTCCACATCCAGCTCCAAGGTGAGCCCGGCTTTGCCATGGTCGCGGAATGCAGCCAATGTGGCGTCTGGCAAAGTGTTGATGGTTTCCGGCCCGATCAGTGGTTCGACGTAAAGTACATCGCTGTAATCCGGATTTTTGGTGCCGGTGCTAGCCCATAACAGATACTGCGGCCTTACCCCGGCCCGTCTCAAGCCGGCATAGGCGGTTCCGTGAAATAGATCCCGGTAGCGTTGATAAGCCAGCTTGGCCAGAGCCACGCCGGTTTTGCCGCGAAGCTGACGTGCCTGTTCGGTGCCGATAGACTCCAGCCGCCGGTCCACCAGAGTATCGACCCGGCTCAGAAACAGGCTGGCAACGGATTTTAGGCGGCGCGCGTCGCCCCCCTGTTCGATCCAGCGCCGTGCGCCGCGTATATACGCCTGGGCGATCTCCATCACGTGATGCAGCGAAAAAATCAGAGTGACGTTGACGCTGATCCCACCGGCGATCAGGCGCTCGAACGCGCGCACGCCCGGCGGAGTTCCCGGTACTTTGATGAGCAGATTGGCACGCTGAACCGCCGCGGACAGGCGGCTGGCGCCCGCCACCGTGGCGTCCTCGTCATAGGCCAGCCTGGGCGACACTTCGAGGCTCACGTAGCCGTCGTCGCCGTGGCTGGCATCATAAACCGGCCGCAGCAGGTCACAGGCCGCCTGAATGTCCGGGATTACGAGGTGCTCGTAGCGCTGCTCCGCGGTCAGTCCGCTGGTCTTCAGTCGCGCCACGTCGGCGCGGTAATAAGGGCCGCTGGAGATGGCTTTCTCAAAAATACTGGGATTAGAGGTCACACCGCCGATGCCATCCTGCTCGACCAGCCGTTCCAGGGTTTTTTCCTGCAATAACGCGCGCGACAAATTATCGAGCCAGAGATTTTGGCCCAGCCTTCCGACCTCGCGTAGTGGATTATTCACCGCTCGTCGGCCCCCGCACGTTCCGCGCTCACCAGTTTATCAATCGGAAGCAGCCGTTTAGACCGGCCGATGTTAAAAAGTTGGGTGGATATACCGTGCACAGACGGCGTCGATTGAATCACGGCGTTGCCGATCGGGGTATCTCCCGAGCATATCGGGACCCACCTGCTTACGGAACCTTGCCTCATCCGAATGGTCGTAAAAGCAAACCGTTCGGGAAAAAGGACCCATCTAAAATGCCAACTGATCCGGTCTGTCACAAGACGGTCGACCCACGGCATGCCGCTGCCTTCTGTGAATACAAAGGGATGATTTATTACTTTTGCTCCAGCAGTTGTCACAAAATATTCACAGTGGACGTTCATAGATATCCGAATCCGCCAACCGGCGAGCCCCATCCTCCGCACGCCATCAGCGCGCAATAGTGAAAGAATCGGCTCGCGGCACGTTTCGGCGCGACGAAAATGACCTCCTTGGCCTAACGACTTCGTAACTTCAACGTCCAGTAGCGGGCACGATGATCCCGCCAAAATAGCGATTTTTGTTAGGCAGGCCCTTTGAGATAAATAACGCCCAACGGCGGCAAGGTCAATGACAGGGAATAATGCCGGCCGTGTGCCGGTGCCGACGCCGCTTCCACTCCACCCAGGTTGCCCTGGCCACTGCCGCCATAAATCGTGGCATCGCTGTTCAGCATTTCGCGCCAGAATCCACCGCGCGGCACGCCGACCCGGTAATTGGCGCGCGTGACGGGCGTGCAGTTGCAGGACACGAGGACGACATCGTCGGGATTTTCGCCGCGACGAATGAAACTGATGACGCTGTGGTTCCAATCGTGCAAATCGGCCCACTCGAACCCGCTCATGTCGAAGTCGCGTTGATACAGCGCCGGCTCGGTCCGATAAAAACGGTTCAGGTCCCGCACCCAGTACTGTAAACCGCGGTGCGGCGCGTGTTCCAGCAGATGCCAATCCAGGCTCTGATCGTGATTCCATTCGCGCCACTGTCCAAACTCGCCGCCCATGAACAGCAGTTTCTTGCCCGGGTGGCCGAATTGGTATCCCAGCAACAGGCGCAGGTTGGCGAATTTCTGCCAGTCATCGCCCGGCATCCTGCCGAGAAGGGAACCTTTGCCGTGCACTACCTCGTCGTGCGAGAACGGCAACACGAAGTTCTCGTGGAACGCGTACCAGATACTGAAGGTCAGCTGGTCGTGATGATACCGCCGGTGGATCGGGTCGCGCGAGAAATAATCCAGCGTATCGTGCATCCAGCCCATGTTCCATTTCATGCCGAACCCCAGCCCGCCCAGGTAAGTCGGGCGCGAGACCATGGGCCAAGCGGTGGATTCCTCGGCGATGGTCTGGGTGTCGGGATAACCTCGGTACACGGCCTCGTTCAGGTCGCGCAAAAACTGGACTGCCTCAATATCCTCCTTTCCGCCGTGCACGTTGGGTATCCACTCTCCGGGCTGGCGCGCGTAATCGAGGTACAGCATCGAGGCCACCGCGTCCACGCGCAGGCCGTCGGCATGATACTTGTCGAGCCAGAACAGCGCGCTCGATATCAGTATCGAGCGAACCTCGTGGCGGCCGTAATTGAAGATGCTCGAATTCCACTCCTGATGATAGCCGCGTTTCGGATCGGCGTGCTCGAACAAATAGGTGCCGTCGAAATACACCAAGCCGTGCTCGTCGGTCGGAAAGTGCGACGGCACCCAGTCGAGAATCACGCCCACGCCGCTGCGGTGCAGCGCGTCCACAAGGTGCATGAAATCCTGCGGCGTGCCGTAACGCGCGGTCGGGGCGAAATAGCCCGTGGTCTGATAACCCCAGGAACCGTAAAAGGGATGCTCCATCACCGGCAGGAATTCGACGTGGGTGAATCCGGCGTCCCGAACGTAATCCACGAACTGCCCGGCCATCTCTCGATAGCTCAAGGAACGGTTCCCCTCCTCCGGTACGCGCCGCCACGAGCCGAAATGCATCTCGTAGATCGACACCGGTGAAGCGAGTGCGTTGGCGCGGGCGCGTTCCCGCATCCAGTCACCGTCGCCCCAGTTGTGCGCCAGATCCCACACGATCGAGGCGGTACGCGGCGGGGCTTCGGTGCGGCGCGCGAACGGATCAGTCTTAGCAACCTGATAGTCGTGCAGGCGGGAACCGAGATGATATTTGTAGTGAGCGCCGTGACCGACGCCGGGAACGAAACCCTCCCAGATGCCGGAGTCGTCCCGTCGCTGGCGCAGCGGATGCGCGCCCGGCCGCCAGTTATTGAAATCACCGATGACGGACACCGCTTGCGCGTTCGGCGCCCACACCGCGAACTGGACGCCGGCGACGCCGTCCACCGCATGAAGGTGGGCCCCGAGTCTTTCGTACAGCCGGAAATGCCGCCCCTCGCGGAAAAGATAAATGTCGTGATCGCTCAGCAGGCTGACATCATGATTTACGCCCAACCTTGCATCGGTGCGTGTCGTCGTCATACCGGATCTCCCGATATCCAGCACACGCGGGCAGATGTTGCCCCGCTGCTGCGCCGGTTAACCTTGCGCGATATTGGCACCAAAGCGGCGGTGGCATCGTGTGCGCCGGGGAGCGCGATATCACCTGTCCGTCGCCCATGACTGCTCCCACGCCGAGAAAACCGGAAACACGGCGGCAATTTCGGGCGGCGGATTTAGGTTCAGCAGCCACTGTAACGCAGTTTTGCGCCGATGGGCAAATCGCATCCATGGACAACGACGCGCCGATTCGCGCGCGTAATCGCCGAAACGCGCCTACCGCGCGCCCGAGCTCGGGAAGTGTCAGGCGTGCGCGAACCGGAACAGCGAAAAGAAATTTTGCGTGGTCTGCTCGGCGATCGATTCGAGTGTGGTTTGGCGCACGTCCGCCAGACATTCCGCGACATGGCGCACGAAGGCCGGCTCGTTGGTTTTTCCGCGGAACGGGACCGGCGCGAGATACGGCGCATCGGTCTCGATCAGCAGGCGCTCCGCCGGCACCTGCTTCGCCACTTCGCGCAAGGCCTCGGCATTGCGAAACGTCACGATGCCGGAAAACGAGATGTAAAAATTCTGATCTAACGCCCGGCGCGCGACGTCCAGGCTTTCGGTAAAGCAATGCATCACTCCGCCAACGTCGCCCGCGCTCTCCTCGCGCATGATGCGCAATGTATCGGAAACCGCTTCACGCGTGTGGACGATCAGCGGTTTGCCGCTAATCTTGGCCGCGCGGATGTGGCGGCGGAACCGCTCCTGCTGCCAGACCATCTCGCCCTGGCTGCGGTAATAGTCGAGGCCGGTCTCGCCGATCGCGATCACCCGTTCATCGCGTGCCAGTTCCACCAACTCATCCACGTCCGGCTCGCGCCCTTCACGCTCGTTCGGATGCACGCCGATGGAGGCGTAGACGTTCGGATGATCGTGGGCAATGGCGCGTATCTCGGGATAGGTCTCGAGCGTGACCGAGACGCACAGCATGTGACCTACCCCGTTGTCGCGGGCACGCCGGAATACTTCTTCCAAGCCGGCGTTGAGAGGTTCGAAATTGAGGTGGCAGTGGGAATCGACGAGCGGCGTCACGTTACATCGTGTGCGTGAGCCGGTCGGAGTTGAGCGCGCCGGCGAGGATGCCCTCGATCTTGTTGCGCGCCACCCCCGAATCTTTCTCGCTGAACTGTATGCCGATGCCGGCGGTGCGGCTTCCCTGGGCGCCTTGCGGCGTGATCCAGATCACGTGACCGGCGACCGGAATCTTCTCCTTGCTGTCCATGAGCGTAAGCAGCATGAATACTTCCTCGCCGAGTTTGTAGGGCCGGTTGCTGGGGACGAAGATGCCGCCGCCCTTCACGAACGGCATGTACGCCGCGTACAAGGCGTTTTTGTCCTTTATGGTTAGCGACAGGACGCCTGGCCGAGCTGCCGCGATCGGCATGGGTTTCATCGGCTTGGCAGCGTTTGGTGCGGTGATTTTGTCGTTCATGGCGAAAACTTGCTTATTTCATTGTAGACGGCTAATTCGGGCCCAGCGTATCAGAATGTCTTCCAGTATCAAAAGTTCATCCAGCGAGCCGCCAAGCTGGCGATAATATTGACCAATGACATCAACAAGATTATATAACTCCATAATTCCATATTTGTTTTTATAGTCAGCAACAAAGCTTTTTGCTTCCAGATTAATCACGTCATTCACCGACCCGGCGATCCGCAGCTTTATCAGATCGGTGATGAAGCTGTAGAGCCAGCCGAGGCAAATGCCGGCGCCCAGACTTTTCCAGCGGGCGGCGCAGGCCACCGGATCCTCGCTGCCGGATTGCAGTGCGTTCAGATCTCGCAGCAACTGCTCGCGGTTTTCGACAAAACCGGCCTCAGCCATGGCCATTGCGCGCAGCGGCGAACCTCCCGCCAGTTCCAGCAACGCTTCCGGCCCAGCGCCGCCGGCCGCATGCGACCGTAGCCACGATAATCCCTCATTTCGCGCCGGGACTTTGAAAAAGACGCGGCTGCAACGGCTGCGGACAGTGGCCGGCAGACGCGCGGGGTGGCTGCTGACCAGTACCAAAATGCTGCCCAGCGGGGGCTCCTCGAGCAACTTTAGCAGGGCGTTCGCGGCATTCAGATTCATCGCTTCGGCCGGTGAAATTATCACCACTTTGCGTGCCGCGGTATGCGGACGCAGCGACAGAAAGTCGCCGAGCGCACGGATCTGATCGATGGTGATAATTTTGGCGTCCTCGGCCAATCCGATGACCGATACATCCGGGTGCGTGCCGGCAACGAACAACCGGCAATCATGACAGCGACCGCAAGCGCCGTTTGTGTGCGGGTGGGCGCACAACAGCGTCTGGGTCAACTGCATGGCGAATGCATGCTTGCCGAGCCCGGGCCGGCCGTGGAGCAACAGGGCGTGCGGCAAACGTTCGAACTGGCGTGACAACGTCTCCCACAGCGCCTCGTGCCACGGATAGCGCTCCGCATTCGGGCTCGCTATGGAACCGCTTGTATCATCGCCGGCCACCTGTCACCTCCTGCATAATGGCAGCGATCTGCTGCTGCACCCCCTCTCGGTTACCGCTGGCGTCGATGACGCGCATGCGCCCCGGCTCGCGCGCCGCGCGCGCCAGATAGGTCGCGCGCACGCGCTCGAAGAATTCGTCGCTTTCCGACTCGAAACGATCGGGCTCGCTGCGCTGTCCGGCGCGTTGGCGCCCGGCTTCGACCGTGATATCGAATATCAGCGTCAGGTCCGGCCGGAGACTCCCCTGCACCCAGCTCTCGATGACGGCAATGCGCTCCGCCGGAATGCCACGCCCGCCGCCCTGGTAGGCGTAGGTGGCGTCGGTGAACCGGTCGCACAACACCACCTTGCCCGCGGCCAGCGCCGGACGGATTACCTTGGCGAGATGCTCGGCGCGCGCCGCGAACATCAGCAGCATTTCGCTTTCGGCGGCGATGTCGAGATCGCGGCGGTGTAACAGGATGTCCCGCACGCGTTCGCCGAGTTCGGTGCCGCCCGGTTCGCGCGTGACCACCACCACCTGGCCTGCCTGCTCCAGCCATTGGCGCGCGTAAGCGAGGTTGGTGCTCTTGCCGGCACCCTCACCACCCTCGAGTGTAATGAACAGCCCGCGCGACATGAATCAATTCCGGTTGGTCGTGTTCGGTTTCTGCTTCATGACGGATGCGCCGGCGTTCGGGACCGCGGTGGCGGGGTCCGCTGTTTGCCGTTCATCTGATACTTGATCACCGCCGCATTGTGTTCTTCGAGAGTCTCGGAGAACACATGACCGCCGTCCCCGCGCGAGACAAAGTACAGATCGCGCGTGTCGGCCGGATGCAGCACCGCCTCCAGCGAGTCCTTGCCTGGCATGGCCACCGGCGTCGGCGGCAGGCCGGCGCGCGTGTAGGTGTTGTAAGGCGTGGGGCGGCGCAAATCATTCAATCGAATATTGCCGCCAAACTTGTCGCCCATTCCGTAGATCACGGTGGGATCGGATTGCAGCCGCATCTTCTGTCGCAAGCGGTTGACAAACACTCCCGCCACCAGCCGGCGCTCATCGGCGCGCCCGGTCTCCTTTTCCACGATCGAAGCGAGGATCAACGCCTCGTACGGGTCCCGAAACGGGAGATTGCCGTCACGCGCATTCCATCCCTGCTCGAGCGTTCTAGCCATTCTGTCATAAGCATTGGCGAGAATCATGAGGTCGGTCTGTCCGGCCGAATAATAGTAGGTGTCGGGGAAAAACCGACCTTCGGGATGTTCGCCGCCGTGACCCAGGCGTTCCATGATTGCCGCCGTAGGGAGTCCGGACAGCGTATGCGCCAGCTTGGGCGCCGCCTCCAGCACCTGCAGGAACTGCCGGAACGTCCAGCCCTCCACCAGCACCACGGGATATTCGATGACGCGCCCGGCGATCACCTGCTCCAGCAGTTCGCGCGCCGATATTCCGTTGCGGAAACGATATTCGCCGGATTTGAGATCGCGGTTGTGACCGGTGAAATGCGCCAGCAATACGAAGCTATGGCTCTCCGAAAGCACGTCGCGGTTGCTCAGTTCGCGCGCGAATGCGCGGAGTGTCATGCCGGGCTTGACCACATAGATATCCGAGCCGGGCTGAAGCGGACGATTCCAGGCCCAGTAAAGATACGCGCCCGCGACGGCGCCGGCAAACAACAGTAACTTGAAAAATTTAGACAACACCGAGGGTCTCCTGAATGACTTCGCGAATCCGCTGCGTAACCGGGCCCGCGGAATATGTCTTCGATTCAATCATTGCGACCGACCATAGTCCGATCAGGCTGTTGGTGAGAAACACTTCCTCGGCATTCAGAACATTCTCACGCGTCAACGCGGCCACGCGGCATGCCAGCGACAGGGTCGCGGCATGTTCCAGCACGAGTTCGCGCATCACGCCCTCCACGCCGCTATAAGACAGGTCGGGCGTCAACAATGCTCCGCCCGAAACCACAAATACATTGGTCATGGTGCCTTCGATGACATTCCCGATTTCATCGCTCATCAGCCCTTCATCATAGTTGATTCCCAGTTCCCGACGCGCCTGAATTTGCTCGAGCCGGTTGAGGTGCTTGATTCCGGCCAGCGCACGGTTGCGCGCGACTGGGGTATCACAGAACTTCACGGTGACGCCATGCGTCCGCGTCAGTGAGTCCGACCACCGCGACCGACTGACCACGCGCGTGGGCGCGGTTTCCGCGGACGGCGTATAACCGCGTCCGGAAGCACCGCGCGTCAGGACGATCTTGAGCACGGCGCGCTCGACCCCCCGGCACAACCGGTCCGCCTCGGCGCGCAGCACGGTCCCGGTGTCGGCGGGAACATCGATCCCGAGCCGAGTCGCCCCGCGGAACAATCGATGCAGGTGCCGTTCCCACAACAGCGGCGCTTCGCCCGCGACCGCCAGGGTCTCAAACAGACCGTCACCGTATTGAAAACCGCGATCATGAACGGAAACCCATTCACCCGGTTCACCGTTGATCAGCGTGGTTGGAACGGTTGTCAAAGCAACGCCCCCATGAGGTACAACAAGATTGACACTTCGTGCCATCGGCGCCCGGCGACATTCGCGCCCGGTCGCCACCAGCTTCGCCGCTGGAGCCCGCTCCCTTCTCGCGTTCGCACCTTCGCGCTTTGCGGGGCCCCTGCTCCGCGGCTCATGCCCACCGCCTCCTTGAGGCCGAACACAATCATCGCGCCACGCCGTCGGCGGCCTGCGCCAATTCGCCGGTCGCATCCCCGTGCTGCGCACGGAGCTTCTGCTCCGCGGCTCATGCCGCTACCACATCCAATGCCGCCAGCATGCCCTTGGCCTTGGCGCGGGTCTCAGCGAGTTCTCGCATTGCAACCGAATCGGCCACGATGCCGGCGCCAGCGCGCAGCTCGACGTCACGACCGTTCTGGACGATCGTGCGTATCAGGATATTCATGTCCAGGCTTCCGTCGCGATTAAGGTAACCCATGGAACCGGTGTAGGCGGCGCGCGGCGCCTGCTCCAGCTCGGCGATGATCTGCATGCAGCGAATCTTAGGACAACCGGTGATGGTGCCGCCGGGAAACACCGCGCGAATTACCCGGGCGGGCGTGACGTCTTCGCACAACTCGCCGGCGACTTCGGACACGATGTGGTGAACATGGCGATAGGACTCGAGGGTCATGAATTCCCTGACTTGCACCGTTCCGGTCCGGCAGATCCGGCCGAGATCGTTGCGCTCGAGGTCGATCAGCATGACATGCTCGGCACGTTCCTTCGGGTGGCGCAGCAATCCCCGCGATAACAAGCGATCCTGCTCCGGATCGGCAACACGCGGATGGGTACCGGCAATCGGGCGGGTGCATACGCGGCGGCCGCGCACCTCCGCCAGGCGCTCGGGCGACGAACTGATGACGGCGCGCCCGTCAGCGAGCGTCATGAGCCCGGCGAAGGGTGCCGGGTTGGCCGCGCACAGCCGACGATAAAGTTCGACCGCTGACACATCGTTACCCAGGCGCACCTGCCACCGGCGCGACAGATTGACCTGGAATACGTCACCGGCGCGGATGTACTCCTGCGTGCGCCGCACGTGATCGACAAAGCGCGCGGCATCGTCTTCCCGCACGCGTTCCGTCATGACCTGTTCCCGTGGCGGAATCACCCGGCGTTGCGCGTCTTGCTCCAGAACCGGCAAAAGATTGTGCGCCTGCTCCGCTTCGCACACTAGCAGGGCGCGTTCCTTTGCATGGTCCACGATGATCGCCGCCGGAAAATATGTCGCCGCGGCGACCGGAAACGCGCAATCGCGGCGAATGCCGGTGACCGTCGGCTCGATCTGGGACACGAGCTCGTATCCGAGGTACACGAACCAGCCGCCCCTGAAAGGCGGCGCATCGACCGTCAGGGTTTGTTCCACAAGCGCACGGTGACGCCATTGGCGATCGAGCGCATCCAGAAAATCGCCGGCGCCAACCGGCTGTCCGTTGCGGTGCAGCTGCGTGTCGGCCTCTAGCGTCAGGGTATCGCCGGGGAACGCGAACAGGATGTCGTAACGCGCGCGCGGCGTGCCGCGCGCGGTGCTCCCCAGCAAGTGCGGATAACGCCGCGGCTCGTGCGCGTGCAGCGCGGCGAGATCGGGGATCGCCGTCAGCTGGCGGCAGACATATCCCGGCGTCGAGGTGATTGGCGGGTGGGCCGGATGGGCCTTCACGCCAGTTTGCGGAACACCAGTGTGCCGTTGGTGCCGCCGAAACCGAAGGAATTGGAGATCGCCACGTCAATCTTCATTTGGCGGGCCGCGCCCGGAACGTAATCCAGATCGCATTCCGGATCGGGCGAGGCCAGATTGATCGTCGGTGGCGCGACCTGGTGCTGTATCGCGAGAGCGGTGTAGATTGCCTCGACGCCGCCGGCCGCGCCGAGCAGATGACCGGTCATGGACTTGGTCGAACTCATGGCGAATTTTTTTGCGTGATCGCCGAACGCGGTCTTGGCCGCGAGCGACTCGGCACGGTCACCGAGCGGCGTCGAGGTGCCGTGGGCGTTGATGTACTGCACCTGATCGGGGTTTAGTGCCGCGTTGCGCAGTGCATTGCGCATGCAGCGCGCCGCGCCCTCGCCGTTCTCCGGCGGACTGGTCATGTGGTAGGCATCGCCGCTCATGCCGAAGCCGACGAGTTCGCAGTAGATCCGGGCGCCGCGTTTTCTGGCGTGTTCATATTCCTCCAACACCACGACACCGGCGCCTTCGCTCAGCACGAAGCCGTCGCGGTCCTTGTCCCACGGACGGCTCGCGGTCTCGGGGCTGTCATTGCGCGTGGATAACGCCTTGGCATTGCCGAAGCCGGCGACGCTGGTGGGCGTGATGGCCGCTTCCGCCCCGCCGGCGATCATGACGTCAGCGTCGCCGTATTCGATCAGGCGCCCGGCGTCGCCGATGCCGTGAGTCGCGGTGGCGCAGGCAGAGACCATGGCGAGATTGGGTCCCTTCAGGCCGTACATCACCGACAGATCGCCCGAGATCATGTTAATGATGCTCATGGGCACGTAAAACGGCGATACCCGGCGCGGACCCTTCTCCTTGATCGTGCGCGTGGTGTCCTCGATCGTGCCGACACCGCCGATGCCGGAGCCGATGTGCACGCCGATGCGCTCGGCGTTGGCCTCGGTCACCTGAATCCCGGAATCCTTGATCGCCTCGATCCCGGCCGCCATCCCCAACTGGATGAAGCGGTCCATGCGACGCGCCTCTTTTTCGGTGATGCCGAACTGGACGGGATCGAAACCCTTGACCTCGCCGGCGATCATGGAGGGAAAGCCGGTGGCGTCGAAATGCGTGATGCGGGCGATACCGCCCTTGCCCGCGACAATATTACGCCAGTTTTCCGCCACCCCGATGCCGACGGGAGAAAGAATGCCCAGACCGGTAATGACGACGCGCCGTTTACTCAAAGCCGAATCCCTCATTTGGGCGCGGCGGTTCGCCGCACTTTATAAAACCAAGAGGCCGTCACCCGGCTAGATGACGGCCCCTCCATGTTAATGAGTTATCAGTTCAGACGGGTGTTGATGTAGTCGATCGCTTGCTGGACGGTGGTGATCTTTTCCGCCTGTTCGTCGGGGATTTCGCAGTCGAATTCCTCTTCCAGCGCCATCACCAGTTCCACGGTATCCAGGGAGTCCGCGCCCAGATCATCCACGAAAGAAGCTTCGGGCTTGACCTCGCCCTCGTTGACGCCCAGCTGCTCCACAACGATCTTCTTGACGCGCTCT
>DASPRK010000147.1:0-3104 GCA_035624495.1 Methylomirabilis sp. (SeqCode)
CCAGAATTTCGTGGACAAGAACACGCTTGCCCACTATCAGGCGATGGATGTGAACGTCTACCAGGAAAACATCTTCCACACCAAGATGATGCTGAAGGACTCCAAGCTCGACAATTACCTCTTTGGTGTGCGTGAAACGGACTTGGCCCCACAGGACACCAAGGTCGTCACGCAACGCCTGCGACACGAGATGGCGGAAATCTTCTACGGCACCAACATGGTGCGGGTGAGCCAGCCCGTCTGAGCCGGCGCATCCGCCGCGCTCGTCATTCCAAGTTGCGTTTTCCTTGGCGCGTGAAGTCCGCTAGGATGACGGCTTTATCGTTGGCGACATGCACCATGCCTGAATTTAACCGCGACTGCCTGGCCTGTCCGCGCCTGGCGAGCCACCTGTCTCGCATTCGCGACATGTACCCAACCTACTATGCCCAACCGGTGCCGCCGTTCGGCGATTCGAAAGCACGGCTGCTGGTCGTGGGCCTCGCGCCCGGCATGCACGGGGCTAATCGCACCGGGCGTCCGTTCACCGGCGACCACGCCGGCATCCTGCTGTACGAAACGCTGCACCGGCACGGATTTTCAAATCGTCCGGCGTCGATATCCATCCGCGACGGACTGACGCTGAAGAACTGTCGCATCACCAACGCCGTCAAATGCCTGCCGCCGGCGAACAAACCATCGCCGGCGGAAATCGCCACGTGCAATCTCTATCTGCGGAGCGAACTCGCGAAACTCCAAACGGGGAGCGTGTTGCTTGCGCTCGGAATCGTGGCGCATGACGCCGTGCTGCAGGCGTTCAAACTCAAACGCAAGGAGTATCGATTCACGCACGGCGCCCATCATCGGCTGCCGAATCGCTTGCACTTGTTGGATTCCTATCATTGCAGCCGTTACAACACGCAGACCAAGCGCCTGACAGCCGAAATGTTCGACCGGATCCTGTGCCAAGTGAAACAGCTGTTGTCGCACTAGCCCATGCCAATCGAAGACTCCAAGAGCCTGATCAAGAAACTCCCCGGTCAGCCCGGCATCTACCGGATGCTGGGCAACCGCGGCGAAGTGCTGTACGTCGGCAAGGCGCGCAGCCTTCGCCAGCGAGTGCGGAATTATTTCCGTGACAGCGGCCTGTCGCCGCGGATCGCGTCGTTGATGCAGCAGGTGCGGGACGTGGAGGTCACCGTCACCCGCACCGAAAACGAAGCGCTGTTGCTCGAGAACAACCTCATCAAATCGTTGCATCCACGCTATAACATCCTGTTGCGCGACGACAAGAGTTATCCGTATATATTCGTTTCCGACGCGCAGGAATTTCCGCGCATCGGCTTCCATCGCGGCGCCAAACGCGAAAAAGGACGCTACTTCGGCCCGTATCCTTCGGCCTACGCGGTGCGCGAAACGCTGAACCTGTTGCAGAAGATATTCCGTGTACGCCAGTGCCAGGACAGTTTTTTCCGCAACCGTTCGCGTCCGTGCCTGCAGTACCAGATCAAGCGTTGCTCGGGTCCGTGCGTCGGCTACATCGATTCCGCGCATTACCGTCAGGACGTGGAACAGGCGCTACTGTTCCTCGAGGGACGCAGCGAAAGCGCCATTGACGACAGCATCCGGCGCATGGAGCAGGCCGCGGAGAAGGAGGATTATGAAACCGCCGCCGTGCATCGCGATCGCATCGCGGCGCTCAAGCGCATTCAGGAGACGCAGTACGTCACCGGTGAGGGCGGCGACGCCGACGTGCTCGCGGTGGCGGCCGCCCCGGAAGCCGCCTGCGTAGTGGTAACCTTCATCCGTGGCGGGCGCAATCTCGGAAGCAAGACATATTATCCCAAGCCCGGTGCCGAAACGGAACCGCGTGAAATTCTGTCCGCGTTTCTGCCGCAATATTACTTGTCTGCTTCCGTCACCGGCGGCCGGATGGTTCCCTCCCGGATCTACCTGAATCAGCCGGTCTCGGACAAGACGCTGCTCGAACGCGCGTTTGCCCATCTGGCCCGGAAAAAAGTGAGCATCGCCACGGCGGTGCGCGGAACAGCGGGACAATGGGTGCAGATGGCCCAGCTCAACGCGACCGAAGCGTTGCGGCGCGAGCTGGCCGACAAGATTGACATGCGTCGGCGCTTCGAAGCGTTGCGCGACGCGCTGAAGTTAGAGGCGGCGCCGGAGAGGGTCGAATGTTTCGACATCAGCCACACGATGGGGGAAGCGACCGTGGCCTCCTGTGTCGTCTTCGACGCCAACGGACCGGTCAAATCCGATTACCGCCGTTTTAACATCGAAGGTATCGAGCGCGGCGATGACTATGGCGCCATGACCCAGGCGCTCACGCGGCGCTACCGGCGGGTGAAGGAAGGCGAGGGCATCCTGCCGGACCTGTTGTTGATCGACGGCGGCAAGGGGCAACTGTCCACCGCCGAAGTCGCGTTGCAGGAAATGCAGATAGACGGGGTCAGGCTGCTGGCCGTCGCCAAAGGACGCAGCCGCAAGCCGGGCAAGGAACAGCTTTTCTTGTCCGGATCGAAGCGGCCCACTATACTGCCCGCCGATTCCCACGGGCTGCACCTGATCCAGCAAATCCGGGACGAGGCGCACCGCTTCGCGATCGCCGGGCATCGGCTGCGTCGCGGGCGGGCGCGCACCCATTCAACCCTTGAACGAATACCGGGAATCGGCGGCAAGCGCCGCCAGGCGCTGCTCAAAAATTTCGGGGGGCTGCGGGAGGTCGCCCGCGCCGGGGTGCAGGACCTGACGCGGGTGCCCGGCATCAGCCGGGACTTGGCGCAGAAAATCTACGACGCCTTTCACGGCGAGGAATGAATGTCGAGACGGTATGACACATCCTGGACGTCCGCGGCACTCTATTTCCGCCCTTGGATCCAGATCAAGACCGTCGGTCGCCTCAATATAAAATAATTGAAAAATCATTGATTCATGCTGCTGAATGCTCCCAATGTCCTGACACTCCTGCGAATTGCGCTGATCCCGGCGTTTATCGGCGCGTACTACCTGTCCCAGCCGTGGAGTCATATGCTGGCCAGCGGGCTTTTCATTCTGGCGGCGGTCACCGACTGGCTCGACGGTTTCCTGGCACGCCGAATGGAGCAGACTTC
>DASPRK010000166.1:0-13178 GCA_035624495.1 Methylomirabilis sp. (SeqCode)
CTCGGCACCAACGGCGGCGGCTTCTTCAACGTGAACTCGGCACATCCGTTCGAGAACGCGACGCCATTTTCGAACTTTCTCGAGGTCCTGGCCATTCTCCTGATTCCCGCGGCACTAACCTATACCTTCGGACGCATGGTCGGTGACACGCGCCAGGGCTGGGCGGTGCTGGCGGCGATGACCGTGATTTTTGTCGCCATGCTCGCGCTTTGCGTCGGCTCGGAGCAATCCGGCAACCCGACGTTGTCGAAATTGGGCGTCGATCAGACCGCGAGCAGCCTGCAAGCCGGCGGCAACATGGAAGGCAAGGAGACGCGCTTCGGCATCGTGAACTCCGCGCTGTGGGCGACCGCGACCACCGTCGCCTCGAACGGCTCGGTGAACGCGATGCACGATTCCTTCACGCCGCTTGGCGGGCTGGTGCCGATGTGGAATATGCAACTGGGCGAGGTGGTCTTCGGCGGCGTCGGCTCCGGCCTCTATGGCATGCTTATCTTCGCCATCGTCGCCGTGTTCGTGGCCGGGCTCATGATCGGCCGCACGCCGGAATACCTCGGCAAGAAGATCCAGGCCTTCGAGATGAAAATGTCGGCGATGGCGCTTTTGCTGGTGCCGCTCGTTATCCTCGTGGGCACGGCCATTGCGGTAATGACCGATGCCGGCAAGGCCGGTGTCACCAACCCCGGGGCGCACGGCTTCTCGGAGATTCTCTACGCCTTCTCCTCGGTTGCCAACAACAACGGCAGTGCGTTTGCCGGGCTCTCGGCGAACACACCGTTCTACAACACCGCGCTCGGCATCGCCATCTTGCTCGGACGCTACTGGCTGGCGGTGCCGGTGCTGGCCATCGCCGGGGCGCTCGTGGCCAAGAAAAAGATTCCGGTGAGCGCTGGCACGCTCCCCACCCACACGCCGCTGTTCGTCGTGTTGTTGGTCGGGACGGTGGTGATCGTGGGCGCGCTCGCCTTTTTCCCGGTGCTGGCGCTCGGCCCAATCGTCGAGCACCTGATGATGATCGGCGTTCACTAGGCCACGCCTCGGCGAAATCTTTAAGGAGACATACCGATGACTGCACAAGTTAAGGCGATGCCGGCACTGCGCCGGTCCCTGGTCACCGGGGACATCTTCCGGCAGGCCCTGGTCGACGCCTGCGTGAAGCTGCTGCCCCAGCACCAGTGGAGAAACCCGGTGATGTTCGTTGTGTACCTCGGGAGCATCCTCACGACCATCCTGTGGGTGCAGGCCCTCGGCGGCCACGGCGAGGCGCCGGCCGGCTTCATCCTGGCGGTGACGCTGTGGCTGTGGTTCACCGTGCTGTTCGCCAATTTCGCCGAGGCCATAGCCGAAGGCCGCAGCAAGGCCCAGGCCGCGGCGCTGCGCGCCGTCAAGCGCGACGTAGTGGCCAAGAAACTCGCCAAACCGAAGCACGGCGCCGCCTTTACCCAGGTCAGCTCCGCGCAGCTGCGCAAGGGCGACGTTTTCCTGGTCGAGGCCGGAGAGATCATCCCCGCGGACGGCGAGGTGATCGAAGGCGTCGCCTCGGTCAATGAGGCCGCGATCACGGGCGAGTCCGCGCCGGTGATCCGCGAGGCCGGCGGCGATTTCTCCTCGGTCACCGGCGGCACGCACGTGTTGTCCGACTGGCTGGTGGTCCGGGTGACCGTCGATCCGGGCGAGACGTTTCTCGACCGCATGATCGCCATGGTCGAAAGCGCGCGGCGCCAGAAAACGCCGAACGAGATCGCCCTCCTCATCCTGCTGGTCGGCTTCACCCTGATTTTCCTGAAGACCACGGCGACCCTGCTGCCGTTCTCGCTGTACAGCGTCGAAGTGGCCAAGGCCGGAACGCCCGTCACCATCACCGTGCTAGTGGCGCTGCTCGTGTGCCTGATCCCGACGACCATCGGCGGCTTGCTGTCGGCGATCGGCCTCGCCGGCATCGGGCGGATGCTGCGCGCGAACGTGATCGCGACCTCGGGGCGCGCGGTGGAAGCCGCCGGCGACGTCGACACGCTGCTGCTCGACAAGACCGGCACGATCACGCTCGGCAACCGCCAGGCGACCGCTTTCCTGCCCGCGCGTGGCGTCGACGAATCCGAGCTGGGGGACGCCGCGCAACTGTCCTCGCTCGCCGACGAGACGCCCGAAGGGCGCAGTATCGTGGTGCTCGCCAAAGAGCGGTTCGGATTGCGCGAGCGGGACGTGCATGCGCTCGGCGCCACCTTCATTCACTTCAGCGCCAAGACCCGCATGAGCGGCGTTGATCTGGAGCAGAGCCAGATCCGCAAGGGCGCGGCCGACGCGATCCGCGTCTGGGTGGAGTCCAAGGGCGGGCGTTTCCCGGCCGAGGTTGGCGGCCAGGTTGACGAAGTCGCGCGCCGCGGCAGCACGCCGCTCGTGGTCGCGCGGGACACCAAGGTGCTCGGCGTCATCGAACTGAAGGACATCGTCAAGGGCGGGATCAAGGAGCGCTTCGCGCAACTGCGCCGCATGGGCATCAAGACGGTCATGATCACCGGTGACAACAAACTTACCGCCGCGGCCATCGCCGCCGAGGCCGGCGTCGACGATTTTCTGGCCGAGGCCACGCCCGAGGCCAAGCTCAAGCTGATCCGCGAGCACCAGACGCAAGGACGGCTGGTGGCGATGACCGGCGACGGCACCAACGACGCGCCGGCGCTGGCGCAGTCGGACGTGGCGGTGGCGATGAACACCGGCACCCAGGCCGCCAAGGAGGCCGGGAACATGGTCGACCTCGATTCCAATCCCACGAAGCTGATCGAGATCGTGGAAACCGGCAAGCAGCTGCTCATGACGCGCGGCGCGCTGACTACTTTCTCAATCACCAACGACGTGTCGAAATACTTCGCCATCATTCCCGCGGCGTTCGCCACGACTTATCCGCCTCTGAACGCGCTCAACATCATGCATCTGGCGACGCCGAACAGCGCAATTTTGTCGGCGGTGATATTCAACGCGCTCATCATCGTCGCGCTTATTCCGCTCGCGCTCAAAGGCGTGCGCTATCGCCCGGTCGGCGCCGCCCGGCTGCTGCGCGACAACCTGCTGATCTACGGCCTCGGCGGCGTGATCGTGCCCTTCATTGGCATCAAGCTGATCGACATGGTCCTGGTTGGCCTGGGACTGGCGTAAGTCAAGAGGAGAAATGATATGTGGAGCCATCTGAAATCCGGTTTTGCCATGCTCGTGTACCTGACGATCATTACCGGTTTCGTTTATCCGGTCGTGGTCACCGCCGTAGCACAGGCATTCCTCTCGAAACCCGCGAACGGCAGTTTGATCGTGAAAGACGGTAAACCCGTCGGCTCGGCCCTGATTGGCCAGCCGTTCAGCAGCCCGAAATATTTCTGGGGCCGGCCATCGGCGACCGGGCCCTATCCTTATAACGCAGGAGCTTCCAGCGGCTCCAACCAGGGACCGACCAACCCGGCGCTGACTGACGCCGTGGCGGCACGCATCAAGGCGTTGCGCGACGCCGATCCCGGCAATACCGCGCCCGTGCCGGCCGATCTCGTTACGGCCTCCGCCAGCGGTCTCGATCCGGACATCAGCCCGGCGGCAGCGTATTACCAGGTCGACCGGGTCGCGCGTGTCCGCAGTCTTGACCCCAACCGCGTGCGCACCTTGGTCGCCGAGTACACTACAGGGCGCCAGTTCGGAATATTGGGCGAACCGCGGGTAAACGTGCTCAAGCTCAACCTGGCCCTCGACGCCCTCGCCGCCGGTGCCAAGTAGTTCCCTTACAGAACCGGAGAAGGGAGGTTTCAAAGTGAGCGAGAACCCGCGAGCAGCAAAGACGAGCGCGCATGAGATCGCCGAGAGCGCGCCGGACAGCCAAGCGGCGGAAGTGGTCAAAGCCATCCAGGCGATGCAAATGCAGCTTGCCGATCTGCGCAAGCTGGTTCAGGTGGCAAAGGCCCCCGGCGATTCCATCAGCGTCAAACGGAGCCATGACTGAGCCGCGGAGCCGAACCGGATCGACGTCGTGCGCCTCAACCTCGCGTTCGCTCAACGTCACCGAATCCCCATGACCGAGCAGTATCCCGGACTCGACCAACTTTTGGAAAAGATCCGACGCAAGAAGCAGGAGCGCCGGCGCGGGTCACTGCATAATTGTTTTCGAACTCACCAATGCCGCGGCGCATCACGCCGGGACGTTTTCGTTTCGGTGAGACTTTTGGCAATGGTGTAGAGCCGTAATGCCGTTCACTTCAAAGAAAGGAGAAGGAGCAAGACATGAAATTCGTTACAGCCATACGGCCCTTTTTTCTGAAGGGTTCGCATATAAAACCTCATATCTCGCATCGCTTGCGCCCCGCATCGCCGGAAGCCGGCAAGGACACACACTCTTATCCCCGCACGCCCGACTTGCACGTCGTCCGATCGGCCAACCCAAAGGTGTCTCTGACCGTCGTCGTTGCAGACGCCGATGTTCCTCGCGTGCGTCAGGCGATCCTTCGGTCCGGAAGCGGAGCGATTGACATCATTAAAGTCACGCGCATCCCGGGTTCCTCCCGGGTTCGCCTGGCGGTCGGCATGGAGCCCTTTGCGCTCCACAGGACCATGTTTGCCATTCTCAATTCCGTCGAAGCCGCCGAGTTTGGTCGAGTCACTCCATCCGCCTGACCGCCGCCCGTGACCTTTGTGATTCCCAAGAACTCATAGCGCGCCGGCGGATGCACCTTTAATGTGGCCCTTATACGATTTTTCCATATTTGAAGAAAACATCGGGCGCCTCGAGAGTCCGCCTATCCTGGGGAAACCCCGATTGCTGGCGCCACATCCCGACGCCGATCGCATGAGCAACGCGGATACCCGGGAACACGGGCAAGGTGTACCCGATACGGCGGAAACCGGCCTGCTTCCTTCGGGGCGAAAACCAAACGGCCTTTATCTACATCTTTGCCCGACATGCGGCACTGAGCACCGGGTCAATGAAGCGCGTCACCGCGTGGCCTACGGACGGCAGTTGACCTGCAGCTGCGAGTGCGAGGTGCAAAGAAGGAAAAAAGTAAGAATGAAATGGCGAATCCTGCCACGCCACTATTCAAGGTCGACCCGGCACTGCGAATCGGCGCCCGAAATGTGCTTCGGAGCAAAATAGATGAAGGCCGGTTTCGAGATCAAAGACGGATCCATTATCCCCGCCACCGACGGGCGCGCCACCCTTCTGGTCTATGCCGCCCCGACCACGCACGAAAAACAGGAGGTGATCGCGACTCTGGGTCTCGATGCCTACGACATCGAATCCGCGCTCGATCCGGACGAGATATCGCGGGTCGAGTTTACCCCCGAGCGTGTCTCGATTATCTGGAAGCGACCGAAGAACGCCTCAGTCGATCAGCAGCAGGTAAGATTCGATGTCGCCTCCATCGGCCTGTTCCTGCACCAGGAGAAGCTCGTGGTGATCATGGGCGAGGAGGCCATCCCGTTCTCGGCCAGGGAGTTCCAGGGCGCCTGCTCGTCGGCCGACGTCCTGCTGCGGTTCCTCCTGCACACGGTGCATCACTACCTGGGTCACCTCAAGGTGATCAAGCAGATTACCGTGGAGCTCGGCTCCAAAATCAGCGCTGCCATGGAGAATCGCTACCTGCTTCAAATGTTCGCCCTCGGCGAGAGTCTCATTTACTACCTCAACGCGATCGAAGCCAACGGGGCGGTGCTGACCAAACTGCGCGCCAACGCCGAGCGCCTCGCGCTGCCGAAGCAGGACATCGAATTTCTCCACGACGTCATGCTCGATAATCAGCAGTGCGCCCGACAGGCGCAGATCTACAGCACCGTCCTGTCAGGACTCATGGACGCTCGCGGCACGATAGTCAACAACAACGTCAACGTGCTGCTGAAGAACCTCACCCTCATCAACGTCATTTTCCTTCCGCTCACCCTCATCGCGAGCATCGGCGGAATGTCCGAGTACAGCATGATGACGCATGGCATCGACTGGCGGATATCGTACACGTTGCTCACCTTGGGCATGGTCGCACTGGGATGGGCGACCTGGGTCGCGCTGGTACGGATTCTCGACAAGCGGCAAACGAAACAAGGGAGTCACTCACCGTACGGTTCAAAGCACGGTGCGATGCTGCTCGCGGGGATACGGCACCGGTGCGATCGGATCTTGTCACGGTCTCGGCGAAGGGTCACGACACGCATCTCACCCCCGCGATGATGATCGATCATGCCGACGAAGTGGCGCTTCGATCCGGTCATATGGCTCACGCTCGCATCGGCGGCTCTGTACGCCACCGCTTTCTATATCGAAAGCGCATGGGTTGTTCGGCCATCCGAGGTTTCTTACTGGCCTGCTATTGTGGGATGTGTGCTCATGACATACTTGTCGTACCGGTGCGCACGCGACGTCGTATGGGGCCATTTGTTCCTGTTATTTAACGTCGCGTTCAGCGCGGCGCTGCTGATCATTGCATTGCTGCACTCCGGTATGATTTAGTCTTGTCGGACCCTGACAACGAAGATGGTATGACCGAAAATCGTCCCAGTCCCGACCAGTTGCTCGAACGCGTGCAGCGCGAGGAACAAAAAGCACGCCGCGGCAAGCTCAAGTTGTTTTTCGGCGCCTGCGCCGGCGTCGGCAAGACCTTCGCCATGCTGTCCGCCGCCCACATGCTCAAACAGCAGGGCATGGACGTCGTGGTCGGGCTCGTCGAGACCCACGGACGTGTCGATACGGCGGGACTGCTCGAAGGCCTGGAGATCCTGCCGCCGAAGAAAACCGAATATCGCGGTAAACAGCTCACCGAATTCGATCTCGACGCCGCGCTGGCGCGCAAGCCCGCCGTGCTCATCGTCGACGAGCTGGCCCACAGCAACGTCGCGGGCAGCCGTCACGCCAAGCGCTGGCAGGACGTGCAGGAGCTGCTCGACGCCGGCGTCGACGTTCTCACCACGGTCAACGTCCAGCACCTCGAGAGCCTGAATGACATCGTCGGGCAGATCACCGGAATACGGGTGTGGGAGACGATTCCCGACACCGTTTTCGATCACGCCGACGAAGTGACCGTCGTCGACCTGCCGGCCGATGAGCTGTTGCAGCGCCTCAAGGAAGGCAAGGTGTACATTCCGGACCAGGCCGAGCGGGCGATCCAGAACTTCTTCCGCAAGGGCAATCTGATCGCGTTGCGCGAGCTGGCGCTGCGGCGCACCGCGGATCGGGTCGACGCCCAGATGCGCGAGTACCGCGAGGACAAGTCGATTCGCGGCATGTGGCAGGCGAAGGAACGCCTGCTGGTCTGCGTGGGGCCCGGACCTGACGCCGAGAAGCTGATCCGGAGTGCCGCGCGGCTGGCGGGCAATCTACATGCAGACTGGATCGCGGCCTACGTCGAAACGCCGCGTCTGCAGCGACTGCGCCAGGAAACCCGCGACCGGATCCTGCAGACCCTGCGCCTCGCCCAGGAACTGGGGGCGGAGACGACCACCATGACGGGCGAGGACGTCGCCTCGACCCTTTTCAGCTACGCCCGCAGCCGCAACGTCTCAAAACTCGTCGTCGGCAAGACGTCACGCCGGGGATGGCGCCGCCGTTTTACCGTTCCATTGGCCGAAGAGCTGTCACTGATGGCCAGCGACGTCGACGTCTACGTCGTCGGCCATGGGGCGGCTGGCAGGGCCGCTCCCGCCGAGGAGGCGGTCGAATTCCGCGGCCCCGAGTTCGGCGAGAAGCGCCGATCGCGGAGACAGGGCTACCTCGTCGCGATCGCGATCTGCGCGCTCGGCACCGCCGTCGCGGCACACCTCGCGACCTATCTCGAGCTCACCAATATCATCATGCTTTACCTGCTGAGCGTGATGCTGGTCGCGTTCCGGTACGGCCGCGGGCCGGCGATCCTGAGCTCGGTGCTCTCCGTGGCCGCGTTCGATTTCTTTTTCGTCCCGCCGAAATTCACCTTTGCCGTTTCCGATACCCAATATATTCTCACGTTCGCGGTGATGTTGGCGGTAGCGCTGGTGATCAGCCAATTGACGGCGAACATGCGCTACCAGGCGCGTGTCGCGACGCTGCGCGAGCGACGCGCCAAGGCGCTGTACGAAATGGCGCGCGAGCTGGGCGCCGCGCTGCAGCCGGAGCAAATCCTCGAGATCGCCAACCGGCATCTGCAAGGCGTCTTTCTGGCCGAAACGGCCATCCTGCTTCCGGACCTGTCGGAAAAGATCGGGCTGCCCCAGCCCCGTGAGGGCCAGCCGCCGCGCGCCATGGCGCTGGATACGGCGATTGCACAGTGGGTCTTCGATCATCAGCAGCCAGCCGGATTCGGAACCAATACGCTGTCCGGCAGCTCCACCTACTATCTCCCGCTGAAGGCACCGATTCGTCCCCGCGGCGTGCTGGCGCTGGCGCCGAGCAACCCGCGCCTGGTCTTCGTCCCCGAGCAACACCGTCTGCTGGAAACCTTCGCGGCCCAGATTGCCCTGGCGCTGGAACGTGTGCACTTCGTGGAGGTCGCGCAGGGCGCGCTGCTGAAAATCGAGTCCGAGCGGCTGCGCAATTCGCTCCTGACCGCCATCTCGCACGATCTGCGCACGCCGCTGACGGCACTTGTGGGACTGGCGAGCACCTTGGAGACGGACGCCAACCTGCCGGAACACAGCCGCCGCGAGCTCGCCGAGGCGATGCACGAACAGGCCGTGCGCATGAGCAACCTGGTCAACAATCTCCTCGACATGGCCCGGCTCCAATCCGGTGAAGTGCAGCTCAACCGCCAGTGGCATGTGCTGGAGGAGATCGTCGGCAGCGCGCTGCGATCCCTGCGACACACCACCGCGAACCACGTCATCAAGGTGTCGCTGACGAGTTCGCTCCCGTTGATCTACGTGGACAGCGCGCTGATCGAACGGGTGCTGTGCAACCTGATCGAAAACGCGACGAAATACACCCCGCCGGGCAGCCAGATCCGGATCGGCGCCGAAACCCTGGAGCGCGAGCTCCGGGTCACGATCACCGACAACGGTCCGGGCCTGTCCCCGGACATGATCGACACCGTCTTTGACAAATTCACGCGCGGGCAGAAGGAGTCGGCCACGCCGGGCGTGGGACTCGGGCTCGCCATCTGCAAGGCGATCGTGCAGGCGCACCGGGGCAGGATCTGGGCCGAGAACACCAACGAAGGCGGCGCGCGATTCACGTTCACTCTGCCCTTACTCGAGCCGCCTTTGATTCGGGAACCCAACGAACCCGTCGCCGAATCCGCCGACAGACCGGCGCACGGACAATGACTCCGCACCAACCCGTCGCCATCGTCGTCGAGGATGAAAAGCAGATCCGGCGGTTTCTTCGCACTTCGCTGGAAGCCGAGGGCTTCGTCGTGCACGAGGCGGAGACCGGCAAGCAGGCGTTGATCGAGGCGGCCACGCGCAAGCCCGATCTCCTCATTCTCGATCTGGGCCTGCCCGACATGGACGGTCTCGACGTCATTCGCGATATCCGATCCTGGACGGCTCTGCCCATCATCGTGCTCTCCGCCAGAACCCGGGAATCCGAAAAGATCGACGCGCTGGATGCCGGCGCCGACGATTACCTGACCAAGCCCTTCGGTGTCGGCGAACTGATGGCGCGCGTCCGCGTGGCGCTGCGCCGGCGCGCGTCGGCCGGTACCGCCGGACAGGAAATTCGCGAGTTCCGCTTCGGCGATGTTCGGGTCGATCTCATCAACCGCCAAATTTACCGCGCGGAACAGCAGATTCATCTGACGGCCATCGAGTATCGCCTGCTGACAGTGCTGATCCGCAACGCCGGCAGGGTGCTTACGCACCGCCAATTGCTCAAAGAGGTTTGGGGGCCGCCGCATGTCGAAGACAGCCATTATCTGCGGACCTACATGGCGCATCTTCGACAAAAGCTCGAAGCGGACCCGGCCCAGCCACGATACCTGATCACCGAGACCGGCGTCGGATACCGGCTCGTGGAGTGATCCGCTTCCATCAGGATACCGGCATCCGAACGTTCCCTCTTCCCTCTTCCCTTTTCCGCCGGTACAGGAAAGTTCACGCCGCCCGCACTTGCTTGTCATCCTCCCAGATAGGCGTGCTGCACCCTGGGATTCCTGAGCAAGGCTTCGGCGGAATCGGCGAGCACGATCTGGCCGCTTTCCATCACGTAAGCGCGGTCGCTGACCTGAAGCGCGAGCTTGGCGTTCTGCTCCACCAGCAGCAGCGTCACCCCCTCTTCCGCGATGCGCTTGATCGTCTCGAAGATTTTCTGCACCAGCATCGGCGCCAACCCCATGCTCGGTTCGTCGAGCAGCAACAGCCGCGGGCTGCTCATGAGCGCGCGCCCGATCGCGAGCATTTGCTGCTCGCCGCCAGAGAGCGTGCCGGCCGACTGCGTGCGGCGCTCCGCCAGGCGCGGGAACAGATCGTAGATGCGCTCGCGGTCGGCGCGCACGACGGCGCCGTCGCGGCGCGCGTAGGCGCCGAGCTTGATGTTTTCCTCCACCGTGAGGCGCCCGAAGATCCCGCGCCCTTCGGGCACCAGCGAAATTCCGAGGCGCACGAGCTCATGGGAGGGACGGCCCGCGATCGGAACGCCCTCGTAAATAATCTCTCCGCGACTCGGCGCCAGCAGGCCGCACAGGGATTTGAGCGTCGTGGTCTTGCCGGCGCCATTGGCACCGATGAGGCACACCAGCTCGCCGCTTTGCACCTGGAGGTCGACGCGTTTGACGGCGCGGATCCCGCCGTAAGCGACTTCGAGACCGCGCACATCCAAGAAACTCACGCCGTCGTTCCTCCGAGATACGCTTCGATCACGCGCGGGTCGCGTTGAATTTCGACCGGCACGCCTTCGGCGATCTTGCGGCCGTAATCGAGGACCGCCACGCGGTCGCACAGGCCCATGACGAGGCGCACGTCGTGCTCGATGAGCAGCAGTGTCATGCCGTCGGCGCGGAATCTCTGCAGCAGGGTGCGCAGTTGCGCGGTCTCGCTGGCGTTCATGCCCGCCGCCGGTTCGTCCAGGGCCAGCAACTCGGGCTCGGTGGCGAGCGCGCGCGCGATTTCGAGCCGACGCTGATCGCCATACGGCAGGTGTTTCGCGAGCATGCGCGCGTGCCTGGCGATGCCGACGTAGTCCAGCAGCTCATGCGCGCGCCGTGTTATCGCCGCCTCCTCCGCGCGCGTGGCGCGGTCGTGCACCACCGCGCCGAGGACGCCGGCGCGGGTGCGCACGTGCCGCCCGACCATGACGTTCTCGAGCGCCGTCATGTTGGCGAACAGACGGATGTTCTGGAAGGTACGCGCGATGCCGCGCGCCGTGACCTGGTTGGGCTTGAGTCCGGATACGGCCTGGCCGTCGAGCATGATGCGGCCGGCGTCGGGCCGAAACAGTCCGGTCAGGACGTTGAACAAGGTTGTCTTGCCGGCGCCATTCGGACCGATGAGCCCGTAAATCTCCTTCTTTCGGATATGCAGCGACACGTCCTGGAGCGCCGCCAGGCCGCCGAATCGCTTAGACACGCCCTGCACGGCGAGCAAGGCTGCATCCATCGTCTCGGCGTTGGGCTCAGCGCTGGGCGTCATATAAGGATGTTTGTTCCTGCGCCAGAACCGCGACATCGGAACCGAATTCCCGGCGCCGGCGCGCCGACGGCAGCAGCCCGGCCGGACGGAGGATCATGATCAGAATGAGGGCCAAACCGAAAATCAGCATGCGCAGGTCGGACGGATCCACCAGCATCCGGCCGAAAAGGTATTCCTGCAGATCGCCGAGATAACGCAGCGCTTCCGGGAATACCGTCAACAGCACCGCGCCCAGGACCACGCCGGGGATGTTGCCCATACCGCCCAACACGATCATGCACAACACGATGATCGACTCGAACAGGTTGAAGCTCTCGGGACTGATGAACCCCTGAAAGCCCGCGAACAGGCCGCCGCTGACGCCGGCGAAAGACGCACCCATGGCGAAAGCAAGCAGCTTGACGTTGCGCGTGTTGATGCCCATGGCCTCGGCCGCGACCTCGTCCTCGCGGATCGCGACCCAGGCGCGGCCGATGCGCGAATGCTGCAAGCGCAGCGAGACGAACACGATCAGCAGCGCCAGGGCCAGGAACAGGTAATAATAGGTATAAATCCCGGGGAACGTCAGTCCCAGCAGTGCATGGGTCTGGCTGAAGGAAAACCCGCCGATTCCGATCGGATCGATCAGGTTGACCCCCTGCGGACCGTTGGTGATGTTGACCGGCGCGTTCAGGTTGTTGAGAAAGATGCGGATGATCTCGCCGAAACCGAGCGTCACAATGGCGAGATAATCGCCGCGCAGGCGCAGCGTGGGCGCGCCGAGCAGGATGCCGAAGACGCCCGCCACACCGGCGCCGAGCGGCAGCAGCACCCAGAACGGCAGATGCAGGCCGAACTGCGGCGAGGCCAGCAGCGCGTACAGATAGGCGCCGACGGCATAGAACGCGATGTAACCCAGGTCCAGCAGGCCGGCATAGCCGACCACGATATTGAGTCCCAGCGCCAGCATCACGTAAAGCAGCGTGAAGTCGAGTATGCGCACCCAGCCGCGCCCGAGCGCCGCGCCCGTGAGAAACGGCAACATCGCCAGCAGCGCCGCGAGCATGATATACGCCGCCCAGGCTGCACGGCGGTCGTGTCTCCACTGCTGCATAAGCTGGCTTAAAGATCTCATGTGGTTTAAAAACTATTTTAAAAATGAAATAGATCGCCGGGATGCCGGGGTCACCAGGAAAAGCGATTTGGAATGTTCAATCCCTGGCGTTCTGGCGTTTGATTTCATCTTAAAAGTTTCTTACGCACGCTCGACTACCCGCTCGCCGAGCAGCCCGGAGGGACGGAGCAGCAGCACCAGTATCAGGACGAAGAACGCGAATACGTCCTGATAATTGCTCCCAAGGAATCCACCGGTGAGCGTTCCGACGTAACCCGCGCCCAGACTTTCAATCACCCCCAGCAACAAGCCGCCCAGCATCGCACCGGCGATGTTGCCGATGCCGCCGAGCACCGCCGCGGTGAACGCCTTGAGGCCGAGCAGGAAACCCATGTAATAGTGCGCCAGGCCGTAATACGCGCTGACCATGACGCCGGCGACCGCGGCGAGCGCGGCGCCGATCACGAAGGTCAGCGAGATGATGGTATTGACGTTGATGCCCATGAGGCCGGCGATATCCTGCGCCTGG
>DASPRK010000182.1:0-24141 GCA_035624495.1 Methylomirabilis sp. (SeqCode)
CCGGGGTAGGGGACCCCGGCGTAGAGTCACTGTGGCGGTTCTCAGCCGCAGGACGGTCGTGGCCAAACTACACGCCGCGAGTCCCGAGGGCGTTTGGCACACGGGACGTGCCAAACGTTTACTGAGGGCCGCGGCACTACGCCATTCGGCATTTGTTTTCCCTTGGACGTTGAGTCATTGTCCACAATTGACACGTTGGTGTTATTTCAAGTGTGCTTCTATTTAGCGCGCGCTATAACACAATTGGCGAGGTTATGCGTTCCTCAGCGTCAGTCAAACGATGCATGAAATGATGGGTCTTGATCCCCGTAGCCGCCGCCGAGCATCGCAGGGAAAATCGGGAGAAGCGAGCCTCGTGTTTGAGCCGAGGCGCGAGGTACAGCGCCCGGCGAGTTAGGCGAGCGCCGATTTTCCCGAGAAGCGCAGGGAGTCCCCGGCGGCTCCGGGGAACGTGCTTTCTTTGGTGACTTTCTTTGCACGAGCAAAGAAAGTCACCCAGGGTGCAGGGGCGGAGCCACCCGCAATTATGCTTTTGAGTCGCGTGCAAAGCGCGCGAACGATTCAAGGCCTGGATTCCCGCTTTCGCGGGAATGACGAACCAGAGTGGGGTCGCCTCCGCCGGGACAACAACCTAACCCACCCACACCCTCGCATTGCGGAACATCCGCATCCACGGCCCGTCCTCGCCCCACTCATCGGGATGCCAGGAGTTGGCGACGGCGCGAACCACGCGCTCGGGATGCGGCATCATGATGGTGAAGCGCCCGTCCGGCGTGGTCAGACCGCAGATGCCGTGAGGCGAGCCGTTTGGGTTGTACGGATAAGTTTGCGCCAGGTTACCGCGGTTGTCCACGAAGCACAGCGCAATTTCCTTGTTGAGGATCGCCTGCTCGACATGCGCGGCGTCGCGGAACTCGGCCAGACCTTCGCCATGCGCCGTGACGATCGGCAGCATCGAGCCGAGCATGCCATGCAGGAAAATCGACGGGTTCTGCGGGATCTGCACCATGACCACGCGCGCCTCGAACTGCTCCGAGGAGTTGCGCACGAAATGCGGCCAGCGCTCGGCGCCGGGAATGATCTCGTGCAGGTTCGACATCATCTGGCAGCCGTTGCAAATACCGAGCGCGAAGCTGTCGGAGCGCGCGAAGAACGCCGCGAACTCGTCGCGCGCGCGGGGATTAAACAGGATCGACTTGGCCCAGCCCTCGCCGGCGCCGAGCACGTCGCCGAAGGAGAAGCCGCCGCAGGCGGCGAACCCCTTGAAATCCCTGAGCCCGATGCGCCCCTCGATGACGTCGCTCATGGTCACGTCGACCGCGGTGAAACCGGCGCGGTCGAAGGCCGCGGCCATTTCCATCTGGCCGTTGACGCCCTGCTCGCGCAGGATGGCGATGCGCGGGCGGACGCCGCGGCCGATATAGGGCGCGGCGATTTTGTCCTCGGGGTCGAAGGTCAGTTTCGCACTCAGGCCCGGATCGCCCGTATCCAGAATGCGATCGAACTCCTCCTGCGCGCACTGCGGATTGTCGCGCAGGGACTGCATGTGGTAGGTCGTCTCTGACCAGGCGCGTTGCAGGTTCACGCGCGAGTCGTAGAAGATTTCCTTTCCGAGGTGGTTGACGCTGACGATCTCATCGCCCGTGATGGTGCCGATGATGTGGGTGTGGCGCACCAGGCCGGCCTGCTTGAGCGCGCCGATGATGCCCTCGCGGCGCGAACGCGGCACCTGCAACACCGCGCCCAGTTCCTCGTTGAAGAGCGCGGCGATCGGATCGCCGCCCAGTTCGGTGAGATCGATGCGCACGCCGGTGTGCCCGGCGAAGGCCATCTCGCAAATGGTGGCGAACAGGCCACCGTCAGAGCGGTCGTGGTATGCGAGCGCAAAACCGAGCTCGTTCAGCGCCTGGATCACGTGGAAGTAGAGCCGCAGCACGCGCGGGTCGTCCACGTCCGGCGCCTCGTCGCCAACCATGCCGTACACCTGCGCCAACGCCGAGCCGCCGAGGCGATGCCGGCCGCGGCCGAGGTCGATCAGGATCAGATCGGTCTCGCCCTGGTCGGTGCGCAATTGCGGCGTCAGCGTCCGGCGCACGTCCATGACCGGGGCGAACGCCGAGACGATCAGCGACAGTGGCGCCGTGACTTCGCGCTGCGCGCCGTCGGCGTCCTTCCATACAGTCTTCATGGACATCGAGTCTTTGCCGACCGGAATCGAGATGCCGAGCGCCGGGCACAGTTCCGTCACCGCGCGCACGGTGTCGTACAGCGCGGCGTCCTCGCCCGGGTGACCGGCGGCCGCCATCCAGTTGGCGGATAGCTTCACGTCCGGCAGTTTCTGGCTGCGCGCCGCGGCTAAATTCGTCAGCGCCTCGCCGACCGCCATGCGCCCGCTGGCGGCCGGGTTGATGAGCGCGACCGGCGTGCGCTCGCCCATGGCCATGGCCTCGCCGGTGTAGCCGTCGTAGCCGCTTGCGGTGACCGCGACGTCGGCCACCGGCACTTGCCACGGCCCGACCATCTGGTCGCGGCACACCAGGCCCGAAACCGTGCGGTCGCCGATGCTGATGAGGAAGGTCTTGTTCGCCACCGTCGGCAGCCGCAGCACGCGATAGGCGGCGTCCTTGATGTCGATGTTTTTCGTCTTGAAGCGCTCGAGCTTGCGCTTCACGTGCTTCACGTCGCGCTGCATCCTGGGCGGTTTGCCGAACAACACCCCGAGGTCCATGTCGATCGGCCGGGCCATGCGCGCGGCGAGCGCGGCGTCCGGCGTCAGGTTCCGGCTCGACGAGAAGTAACCATCTTCCAATGTCAAATGCCGTTCTTCCGTCGCTTCGCCGACCACGGCATATGGGCAGCGCTCGCGCTCGCACAGCGCGCGAAAGGTTTCAAGCTGCTTTCCGTCCACCGCCAGCACGTAGCGCTCCTGCGCCTCGTTGCACCAGATTTCCATCGGCGACATGCCGGGCTGGTCATTCGGCACCGCGCGCAACTGGAATCGGCCGCCGCGGGAGGCAGAATTGACCAGTTCCGGCAGCGCGTTCGACAGGCCGCCGGCGCCGACGTCGTGGATCGATAGGATCGGATTCTCCTCGCCCAGCGCCCAGCACTGGTCGATGACTTCCTGGCAGCGCCGCTGCATCTCGGCGTTGCTGCGCTGCACCGAGGCGAAATCCAGCTCCTCGTGGCTGGTGCCGGTGGCCATGCTCGAGGCCGCGCCGCCGCCGAGGCCGATGAGCATGGCCGGGCCGCCAACCACCACGATCTTCGCGCCGGCCGGAATCTCGCGCTTGTGGATGTGCTGGTCGCGGATGTTGCCGATGCCGCCGGCGAGCATGATCGGCTTGTGATAGCCGCGCACTTCGCCGCCGACGTCCAGTTCGAAGGTACGGAAGTAGCCGCCAATGTTGGGACGTCCGAACTCGTTGTTGAAGGAAGCGCCGCCGATCGGCCCTTCGAGCATGATGGACAACGCGCTTACGATGCGGCCGGGCTTGCCGTGATCGATCTCCCACGGCTGCTCGGCGCCGGCGATACGCAAATTCGACACCGAAAAACCGGTGATGCCGGCCTTGGGCTTGGCGCCGCTGCCGGTCGCACCCTCGTCGCGGATTTCGCCGCCGCTGCCGGTGGCGGCGCCGGGGAACGGCGATATCGCGGTCGGATGGTTGTGCGTTTCGACCTTCATCAGGATATGGGTGTCGTCCTCGTGATACGCGTACACGCCGGTGCCGGGCTCGGCGAAAAACCGCCCAATGCGGTGGCCCTGGATGACCGAGGCGTTGTCCTCGTAGGCGACCAGCGTACCCTTGGGATTCGCGGCGTGGGTCGCCCGGATCATGCCGAACAGGGATTTGTCCTGGCGCTTGCCGTCGACGATCCAGTCGGCGTTGAAGATCTTGTGCCGGCAGTGCTCGGAATTCGCCTGCGCGAACATCATCAGCTCGACGTCGGTGGGATTGCGCCCGAGGCGCTGGAAATTCTCGACCAGGTAATCGATCTCGTCGTCCGACAGCGCCAACCCCCATTCGCGGTTGGCGCCCGCAAGCGCCTCGCGCCCGCCGCCGGTAAGGTCGACCACGCGCAGGGGCGCGGGCGTGTCCTCGCGGAACAGCTGCGCCGCCTGCGCGACAATGTCATCGGGAATGAAATTGGACGCGCAAAGCGCGCCCGCAGGAGGCGCGCCAGGGACGGCGCGCCTCAACTCCGGCAGCACGTTCTCGACCATGCGATCGTGAATCAGCGGCACCACGCTCTCGCGTTCGGCGGCGCTCAGACGGCTGCCGTCGCTTTTCGCGAAATACCACGCCACCGCGCGCTCGATGCGCCGGACCTGCTTCAGCCCGCAGACGTGCGCGATGTCGCTGGCCTTGCTCGACCACGGCGAGATCGTGCCAAAACGCGGCACCACCAGCAGCAGCTCGCCCGTGACCGGCCCGGCGTCGGTCTTGGGTCCATAAGTCAGCAGGCGTTCGAGCAGCGCGCGTTTGCGCGCGTCGAGCTCGGCTTCGAGCGCGGCGAAATGCCAGTAGAGCGCCGTGACGCCGGCGAGCGCCGGCACGCGTGCACGCATCTCAACAAACAGCTTGTCGCGCCGGAACGGCGACAGCGCCGCGGCGCCCGGCAGCGACAGCAGCGCCGGGGCGTTCGAAGAAGCGACCGTGGAGGCTTCGGGTTTTCCGCTGGTCATGCGCGACTTACACCCAGGTTTCGGAAAGATGGTAGAAAGCCAGCCCTTCGTCCTGCTCGGCGACGTCGATCCAGCCGGGTTCGCAGCTCATGGCCCGCGCCAGCGCCGCGCGCGCCAGCTCGGGGCGGTTATTGGTCGCGGACAGATGCGCCGCCGCCACGTAGCGCAGGCGCGGAGACGCCACGCGCGCCAGCAGTTCCGCCGCGGCTCCGTTGTCCAGGTGACCGTGTTCGCCGGCGATACGAACCTTGAGCGACGCCGGATATGGGCCGTCGCGCAGCAGGCGGGCGTCGTGGTTGCACTCGAGCACCAGCGCATCGCAATCGATCAGCATATCCACGACGTGCGATGTAATGGAGCCAATATCGGTGAGAAAGCCGAACCGCTTGTCGCCGTCGGAGAACACAAACTGGCACGGCTCGCGCGCATCGTGCGGGACCGGAAACGGCATCACCTCGATATCGTCGATCGTGAAAGACTCGTGCGGGTGGAACAGGCGCACGTCCGCGCCGTCGAGCTCGCTCTTCAGCGCGGAGTACGTGCCCGCGGTCATCCACACCGGCACGCCGAACTGGCGCGCGCAACTGGCCACGCCGCGGCAATGATCGCCATGCTCATGGGTGATAAGGATGGCGCTGAGGTCGTCGTGATGGCGGTCGTGGCGTTCCAGGCGCGCCCGCGTTTCGCGCGCCGAAAATCCGGCATCCAGCATCAGGGCGGTGCGACCGCGCTCGATCACGGCGGCGTTGCCGCGGCTGCCGCTGCCGAGTATGCCGAACCGCAGCCCGGCGTCACTCCCGCGTGTCCGTTTGCCCGATTTCCGCAGTCGCCACCCGCCGCTACTTCAGTTGGTTGTACAGCAAGGTCAGGATTCGATCGGCGGTCTTGGACTGATCCGGTTTTCCGTCCTTGTCCAGCACCGCCACCTGGCTCGCCTTCTCGTCGCCCTTCACCAGCAGCTGGAATTCGTCGGTCGGCTCCTTCTGTTTCTTGCTGAACAAACGCGAGAAAAAGCCGTTTTTCTTCTGCGCCACGTCCGGGTCGATGTAGCGCATGTAATAAACGCCCTTGGAGCGGTCGCGGTCCTCGACGGTGAATCCGGAGCGGTCGAGCGCTATCCCGACGCGCCGCCAGGCGCGCTCGAAATCTTCCGGCAGGCTGAGCGAAACGCTGTCGCCCTGGCGCGTCAGGGTGGCGCGTTCGGGCGGTGCTGTGGCCGCGCCCGCGGAAGCGACGACGGTCTTGGCCTGCTCTTCCTTCGCGCCCAGCGACACCATCAGCAGCCGCAGCATTTCGGCCTCGAGGCCGGGATCGTTGGGACGCGGTTCCCAGCGGGTCTCGCCGATTTCCTGAGTGCCCTGCTGATTCACGATGACTTCCTGCATTCCGAACTGGCTGATGTACACGTCGGTGGTGCCCGGCGCCGCCGTGTCGCGTTCGAGGCGGATGCGGTATTTGTCGCGCGTGCCGGTCGAATACAGAGTCCCGAGCGACTTGGCGAGCACCTTCTGCAGCCCGGTACCCACCTTGGCGCGGTTCTCCGACCAGTCGGTTTCGATGACGCCGGTTTGCGGATTTTCCTTGTCGACGACGAGACCGTTGTTCAGGACGAATTCGTGCAACTTTGGCCACAGCTGTTCGGGCGGCATCTTCACCACCAGCCAGCGCATCTGGCCGTCGCGTTCGATATGCATGTCGCCGAACGTGGGCAGCACCGCGCTGCCCTCACCCGGGACCTTGGGCTGAGTCGACTGCTCCGAAACGAAGCCGGAATAGGTCGCCACGCTCTGTGTCGCGTCGGTGCCGCCTTTTATGCTCTCGGGCGTGGCCAGATCCGGCGGAATATCGAGCGGCGGCAGCGTGCGCGTGGCCTTGTAATCGATCTTGCGTTTATCGGCGATCGTCTGGCAGGCGCCGACGGCGACGGCCGCCAGCAGGCACAAAAAAACGGTGGCGATTCGTTTCATCATGGGCTTCGGTCCGTGAATTCGATCATGCGTCAGGGGATAACACCCGCGGTCTGCAGGGCCTGGCGCACGGTTTCATGGTGCCGGGCCGATAGCGGCGTGAGCGGCAAACGGATACCCCCTTTGATCAGTCTCATCTGGTTTAGTGCCCACTTCACCGGTATTGGATTCGCCTCGACGAACAGGTGCTTGTGCAGGCCCATCAGGCGCTCGTTGATCGCGCGCGCCTCCTTCTCCTTGCGTTCGAGGCCAAGCTTGCACATCTGGTGCATCAGCTTCGGGGCCACGTTGGCGGTGACCGAAATATCGCCCTTGGCCCCGAGGAGGATGGCGTCGAGCGCGGTAGCGTCGTCGCCGGAATAGACGTCGACCTTGTCGCCGCAGCGGCTCAGGATTTCGCGCACCCGGTCGAGGTTGCCGGTGGCGTCCTTGATGCCGACGATGTTGGGAATCAGTGCCAGGCGTTCGACGGTCTCGGGCAGCATGTCGCAGGCGGTGCGTCCGGGCACATTATATAGTATCTGGGGGATCGGCACGGCTTCGGCGATCGCCTTGTGATGCAGGTACAGGCCCTCCTGGGTCGGCTTGTTGTAATAAGGCGTCACCAGCAGGCAGGCGTCCGCCCGCGCCTGTTCGGCGCAGCGCGTCAGCTCGATCGCCTCCCGGGTGGAATTGGCGCCGGTGCCGGCGATCACCGGAACGCGCCCGCGGCACTGCTCAACGGAGACCCGGATCACTTCACAGTGTTCATCCATGTCGAGCGTCGGCGACTCGCCGGTGGTACCAACCGCGACGATGGCGTCGGTGCCGTTTTCGACGTGGAAATCCACGAGGCGGCGCAGCGCGGGCAGGTCGAGCGACCCGTCCTCGTTCATGGGCGTGACCAGGGCCACCATACTGCCGTGAAACATAGGCGCAGACCTGAAAAAGATTGTCCCGGGGAAACGCGCATGGTACTTGCGCCTCCCGCGGATGACAAGTTCACGACGGCGGTCGCGCGGCGGCGCCGTTTATAGGCTGATCAATGCAATCTAATGGCGCCGTCGCCGGACCTGCTTTAATCTGCCGGCTATGACCGTGGAAGCCAGAGTGGTCCGTGAAATCCGTCTCAATCCGATCGTGCCAAGCGAGTCGGTGCTGGTGGCGACCGCGCGCAGCATGCGCCCGAAAAAGGCCGAGGAACCGGCGCCGCGCGACACGCGCGCCCACGTCGACACCTGCCCGTTCTGCACCGGCAACGAACACATGACGCCGCCCGTGATCGCCGCCTACCCGGGCGAGAAGAACTGGGAAATTCGCATCGTCGAGAACCTGTATCCGGTTCTGGGCGATGACCGCCAGAATCCCAATCTCAGTTTCGGACTGCAGCAGACCATCGACGGCTACGGCCGGCATGAGGTGATGATCGATCATAACAAACACGGCATCGCCGTCCACGAGATGAGCGAGCCGCACTTGGCGCTGCTGTTCGGCGCCTACCGCGATCGCATGGAGCAGCTCTACCGATCGAACAAACGGCTGCGCTACGTGCTGGTGTTCAAGAACTTCGGCCCCGCCGCCGGCGCGTCGATCGCGCACACGCACAGCCAGCTGATCGCCACCCCGGTCATTCCCGACAACGTGCAGGCCGAGGTCATGAACAGCCGCGCGTTCTACCACAAGAACCACCGCTGCATCTTCTGTTCGCTGATCGACGAGGCGCTCACCTTCGAGGCCACGATCTACGACCGCGAGTCCGGCGAGATTCACCGCAAAATCAACGTCGGGCAATACGTGATCGAGCGCGGCAAGAAATTCATCGCCATCAAGCCGTTCGCCAGCCGCTACGAGTGGGAAGTGCACATCCTGCCGCTCGCGCACCAGGGCGACTTCCTGCGCATCTCGAAAGACGATCTGGCAGATCTGGCGGGCGTGATGCGGCGCACCATGGCGCGGCTTGACGCCGTACTCGGCGGGGCGCAGTACAACTACTTTCTGCATTCGCTCCCGCACGACGTGAACTGCGAGGACTGCGAGGCGAGCTACCACTGGCACCTGGAAATCACGCCGCGCACCAGCATTCCCACGGGATTCGAACTGGGTTCCGGACTGTTCGTCAACACCGTGGCGCCGGAATTGGCGGCGGAAAAGCTGCGGGCCGTCACCCTCGACTGAGGCGTCGCGCGCGCAAGCTGCAGGCCGGCCCGCTTGCCTGTATGCTAACGCGGGTAGAAACCGGACAATCCCGCACTTATGCCCCGGATGATTGCGGTGGTTTTCGCGTGGCTGCGCCGGAAACGATTGCTCCTCGCAATCGCTGCCGCGCTGGTGGCGCTCTATGGCGCGTTCGGTTTCTGGGTCGCCCCGGGCATCGCGCGCGAGCAGATCATCAAGCAGCTGTCCGCGGCACTCCACCGCAAGGTTACGCTGGAGACGGTCCGCATCAACCCGTTCGCGCTGTCAGCGGTACTGTCGGAGTTCGCGGTCGAGGAGGCGAACGGCGAGCCGATCACATCGTTCGACGAGTTGTACGTCAATTTCAGTTCCGTATCCGTCATCCGTTTCGCCTGGACGTTTTCGGAAATCCGCCTCACCCGTCCGCAGGTCGCGCTGGTCATCGGCGCAAACGGCGAGTTCAATCTTGCCGCGCTCGGTTCCGGGGCGCCGGAGGCAACCGGGGAGCGGGCGGCGGGCGGCCTCCCGCGCGTCGTGGTGAAACAATTGACCGTAACGAACGGCAAGGTGAGTTTCGAGGATCGGCGTGCCCAACACGCGTTCCAAACCAGCGTGGACACGATCAGTTTCTCGCTCCAGCACTTCAGTACCCTGCCTGACGCCCAGGGCTTGCAGGCGTTCAGCGCGACCACCGACCTGGGCCAGCGGCTGGCGTGGCGCGGCCGCGTCGGCGTCAACCCGCCCCAATCGCAGGGCCATGTCGAGGTGACGGGCATCCGCGTGCCGCGCCTCGCGGCCTACCTGTTGCCCGGGACCGTCACGGTAACGCAAGGCGCGCTGGGAATCGACGCCGATTACGACGTGAAGCTGCTGCCGGCGGGCACCGAACTGTCGGTGAGCAGCGGGCGAATCGCGCTCCGGGACGTGCGCGTCAGCATGGGCGGCGAGCTCACCCCACTGAATCTCGAATTTGCTCCCGTCGTGCTGCACCTGAACGGCTTGAGCGGTCGCCCCGGAAGCCACGCCGCCGCGGCGCTCGAATTGACGCCTAACGGCGCGGGCAAGGTCGCCGTGCGCGGCTGGTTCGGGCTCGATCCGCTGGCCGCTGATCTGAACGTATCAGCGACCGACGTCGCGCTCGCGCCATTCCAGACTCTTCTCGAACCGTATGCGCGGTTGAAACTCGAACGCGGCACGCTGAACGTGGACGGACGGTTCGTGATCGACGCCACCCGCCCGCCCGCCATGCATTTCGGCGGCAGCGCCGCCGTCAGCGATTTTTCCGCCGTGGACAGCGCGCGCGGCCAGGGTTTCGCCCGCTGGCGCCGACTCGATGTCGAGAATCTGTCGTGGAACTCGCAACCCCCGTCATTTGCCGTCGCGCGCATCGCCGCCGATGAGCCCTACCTACGCTTCATCATCGGCCCGGATCGCGTCACCAACCTCCAGAACATCCTCGGCGCCGGCGGCCCGGCGCCCGCAAAAACGGGCAAGGCGCAGGCCACGGCGCCGCCGACGCACGTGCGCGTTGACCTGGTCACCGTCCGCGGCGGCTCGGCGAACTTCGCCGATCAGTCGCTCAGATCCAAATTCGCGATCGGATTGCAGCAGCTCAGCGGCACGGTGAAGGGGCTCTCGACACAGGCCGACGCACGTGCAGCGGTCGCCCTGCGCGGCAAGGTGGACCGCTACGCCCCGGCGACCATCCGGGGCGAGATCAATCCGTTCGCGGCCCAGGCGTACAGCGATCTGGCGCTGCGATTCGAGAACATCGAGCTGTCAAGCTTCACGCCTTATTCCGGCAGGTTCGCCGGGCGACGCATCGACAAGGGCAAGCTCAATCTCGACCTGCACTACAAGCTGGTCGACCGCGAGCTGGTCGGAGAGAACAAGATTGTGTTCGACCAGCTGACGCTCGGAGGGCACGTGGACAGTCCCGAGGCGCTCGACCTGCCGCTGCAGCTCGCCATTGCGATTCTCCAGGATTCGCATGGCGTGATCGACATCAACCTGCCGGTTCACGGCAACCTCGACGATCCGCAATTCAGCTATGCCGGGATCGTCTGGAAGGCGCTCGCCAACCTCATCATGAAGGCGATTACTGCGCCGTTCGCGCTGCTCGGCTCGGCCTTCGGTGGGGGCGAGGAACTGAGCTACGTCAGCTTCGTTCCCGGCGTGGCGGACATCGGCTCGGGCGAGCAGGTGAAACTCGACAAGCTGGGGCGGGCGCTCGCCGATCGGCCGCAGCTGCGGCTCGAGATCCGCGGGACGGCCTCCGGTGATGGCGACCGGGCCGCGCTCGCCCAGGCGAAACTCATGCAGCAGGTCCGCGGCGCCGACGCCGCGCTGACCACGCCGCTCACCGACGCCGAGCAGCGCCGGCTGCTCTCGCTCTATCGCCAGCGGTTCGGCGAAAATCCGCCATTGCCGGCCGAGGTGCCGGCAATCGAGCGGAACTCGCGCATGGTGGAGGCGGCCCGTGCGCGCCTGATCGAGGCGACTGCCGTGACGGATGACAAGTTGCGCGAGCTGGCGCGCAACCGCGGGTTCGCCATCGCCGACTACCTCGTGACGCGCGCGAACGTCCCCAAGGAACGCGTGTTTCTCACCGATCCGGCCACGACGGCAAAGACCGGCGACGATGGCGTGCGCAGCGAACTGAAACTTGCCGTGCGATAACGTGAACGCCCGGGCAAGTGCCGCGCGTACTGTTCATGTTTTCCATGGTTTGGTCGCGGCCACCGGACCGTGGCCGTCCCCGCATGCGGCAGTGGAAAAATTGAACGCGGTGCCGGCGGACTGGACCGCGGCCTGTGCGGCGCCTCAGCGTTTCGCCGTCTCTTCCGGAAGCGCCGCGATCACGGCATTGAGGTCGAGCGCTCGGATCGCGTCGACCGCGCATTCCCAGCGCCCTTCCTCGCATAGGCCGCTGATGCCGGCGTTTTCGTAACCCCCGCGCGCGGCGTTCAGACACGCCTGTCGCACCGCCTCGGCGAGGCGCCGCTTGAAATCCCGCTCGCTCATGCTGGTTATCTCCTGCCTCGCGTGGTCCCACAATTAAACCGGTTTTGATCTGCATCAAAGCCGGCTTCGGTTCCTCGGAGCATGGTTAACATATCATAGTGATAACGATAACAGCGAGAAGACCATGGGAACCGCCACCAGAAAAACCGGCCGAACCTCGCGTCCCGTGCGCCGCGACCGGTATATAAAAGAATACGAACACGATACTTACAAAACCCGCAGCAAGCTGCCGGAACCCGCCCTCTGCCGCGAGTGCGGAGCGGTACTTCACAAGGGCCGGTGGCAATGGTTGAAGAAACCAAAAGGCGCGCACGAAACCCTGTGTCCGGCGTGCCATCGAAGCCACGATAGATACCCCGGTGGCTATCTCACGCTGAGCGGCCCGTTCCAGAAAAAGCACCGGGACGAAATCCTGCATCTGGCGAAAAACACCGAGGGACGGGAGAAAAAGGATCACCCGCTGCGGCGCATTATGTCGCTCGATGAGCAGGGCGACGACATCCTGATCACGACGACTACGATGGGAATGGCGCGTGCCATCGGTGATGCCGTGCATCACGCCTACAAGGGCACGCTCTGCTACCGGTATACCGATGAGGCCAATATCCTGCGCGTGAAGTGGGAACGCTAAGACGATATCCGTCGCCGCCCGGGCGCAAGGGGGTGGAACATGATCGACTGGAACGTGGTGATCAGCATCCGCGAGCACTGCTACCCGCGGATGCGCAAGCTGCTCAAGAGCTTCGGCCGGGTGGATCACACGGATTACTACAATGTGTTGGCGCTAAAGGTCGATGACGTCCAGGGTTTTCTCGACGCCCTCCGAAAGGCGGCGGATCAGGACCCGGCGCTGGCCCATTGTCTCGCGCGCGTGATTCCGGCTACGCGTTCCTTTGCCTTCCAGTCGGCCGAGGAATTCGAAGCCCGCGCCAAGGAGGCCAGCACCGGTTTTATTCCGGACCTTCTCGGAAAAACGTTCTATGTCCGCATGCACCGGCGCGGTTTCCGCCGGACGCTGGCCAGCCAGCGTGAAGAGCGGTTGCTCGATGACTTTTTGCTGGAACAGCTCGCACTGACCGACGCGCCGGGGAAAATCCGTTTCGCGGATCCCGATGCGGTGATCGCCGTGGAAACGATCGGACCGTGGGCCGGTCTGTCGCTGTGGAAACGCGACGATCGCGCGCGTTATCCTTTCGTGCGCCTGGACTGAGGAGGGATACCGATGGATCTGACGGCAAAAAATCTGGCGGAAGCGAAGGAAACGGTAGGCGACCTGCTGGAACAGCTGGGACTGAGCACGTACCTCTTCGAGGTCGAACCGCATGCGGATCAGTGGAAAGTGCGCGTGGAATGCCCGCACAACAGCGGCTGGCAATCGTCCCTGCTTATGGTGGACGACAACCTGCTGCGCGCCTGCCGCACCGACCGTTTCGCCCGCGACCACCTGCTCGACGAATGGCGCGAGCGCCTCACGGCGCACGCCGCCGGCTGAGGTCCGCGCGCCCGGCCGCCGCTTCGGGCCCCATGCGAGATTCCGAATGCGTCGAATTCCTCCAGTGGGCGTTGCCGCGGCTCGGGCGTCGCTGGGAGGGTTTTCGCAAGGTGCGCCGGACGGTATGCAAGCGCATCGCCCGGCGTTTGCGGGAGCTGAATCTTGCCGGGCCGCGCGACTATCGCGAATTCCTCGAACGCAACGGCGGCGAGTGGCCCGTTCTCGACGCACTGCTCCCGATCACGATCTCGAGTTTCTATCGCGACAAGGCGGTCTTTGATTTTTTGCGCGCAACGGTTCTCCGCCGAATCGCGGAGGCGGCTGCCGAACGCGGCGACAAGATACTGCGCGCCTGGAGCATCGGCTGCGCCTCGGGTGAAGAACCCTACACCCTGATGCTGGCGTGGCGCCTGGACGTCCAGCCGTTTTTTCGCGATCGGGAATTGCGGGTGCTGGCAACGGATGTCGACGCGGCAGTGCTCGAGCGCGCACGGGCGGCCTGCTATGCCGGCGGCAATCTCAAGCGGTTACCCGCAGTCTGGCGCGAGCTGGCGTTCACCCACGAAGGGAATCGTTACTGTGTGCGCGCCGAATATCGCGCCGACATCGATTTTTCCCTTCGGGACGTCCGTGACGCGCTGCCGACGGACAAGTTTCATCTTATCCTGTGCCGCAATCTGGTGTTCACCTACTTCGATGAAGCTCTGCAACGCCGGACGCTGGAACGCCTCGTGACGCGGCTCGCGCCCGGCGGAGGCCTGGTCATCGGGCGACGGGAATCGCTTCCACCCACAACCGGACTGACGGCATGGGCCGGAAACCTCGGGATCTTCCGAAAGTCCGCCTAGCGCGGAGTCATTTGCCACGCACCAGCAGGACCGGCGCCGGCGCGATGCGAATGACGCCCTCGGCGACGCTGCCGAGGAGCAGATGATCCAGGCCGCGGCGCCCGTGGGTACCAATCACGATCAGATCAGCCGGCCACGCCCTGGCCTCGTCGGCAATTACGTTCGCAATGCGCGCCCCGGGTCTGGCCTCGATCAGTCTGGTTGTCGCCGGGACACCGGCGGCGCGCGCGACGGATTCCGCCTTGGCGAGTATAAGCCTTCCGGCTTCGCACACGGCTTCCCGCAGCGCGTCGACGTTCAGCAATTCAACGTCCAGCAACGGCGTCACTTCTTCGACGATCTGCACGATTCGCAGCTCGGCTTTGCCGGAGCCCCTCAGCTTTATCGCCTCGCGCAGGGCAAGATCGGACGTCTGACTGCCGTCCACCGGTACTAAAATGTGCTGGTACATTTGTCCTCGCTCGGCGTCTTAACTGCCGCCCCGACGGCATGCGGTTTCGCGCGTCCGAAGGACAGTGTTCTCAAGCGTCATGCCGCCTAACCGACGACATGGTGCTTGCCGATCACGTGCACCGTACTCGCCTGCGGTCCCAGTTCGCCCATCTCCTCGACGAAGCGGACCTCCGCGCCGATTCCGAGGCTGTCGAAATCCTCGTCGACCAGGCTGTTCCGGTGGAAGTAAACCAGTCTGCCATCGGGGGTTTCGATGCGGCCGTAGCCTTCCGTAGCGTTGAGTTCGGCCACGCGCCCGTGCGGCGCGGTTTCGTGTGCTTTCACCGCACCGCGCCGGCGCCGGACATAATCCTCCAGCCGACGGAGCACGGCGTCGAAGGCGTCGCGAATGGCGACATAGACGTCTTCGTGCGCGTGATGCTCGGCGGGCGCGCGGCTCGCCACGATTTCCTCGCCCGGCACCTTCAGATCGACGCGGACATGATAGAGATTGCCCTGATGGTGGTGGCGGTGATGCAGTTCAACCACCACGCGACAGCTCATGATGTAATCATAGAACCGCTCCAACTTGGCGGCGCGCTCGCGCACGGCGGCCTCGATCACGTCGGAGGATCCCATGTTGCGGAATACAACCTGCAGCGGCAGCTTCATTCACTTACCCTCCTCGTCCGTTCACGATAAATCACGCGTCGCGGTACCGGAGGCTAATGGCGGACGTCAATCCGGTTGACGACGTCGTTCACTCCGAACAGGTACCACGCATCCAGCTCCGCCATCTTCTTTTCTTCCTTGTTGCCGGCCAGTCCGGTCAGCGTCACGGTTCGGTTGCTGACGCGGATGCCGATCCGGTCGGCGTGGACCAGCGGGTCTTTTTCCAGCACCAAGCGCAATGCATCGGCGATCTCATCATCGTTGTCGGTCTCGGGCGGCGTCACCACCAGTCCATTGATCACGTCCCGGCAACCCGGCGTCCACCACGCCAACGCGCCGATGAGCCGTTTGTGCGACAGGCTCGGAATGTGTCCGTTCAGCCGTATGATCCCGTCATCCACGGATACTTCGACGGCGCAATCCGGGGTCTCAGAATGCTCGCGCACCGTTTCCATAGTGCCCTTGTGCCGCACGCGGAGGGTGCAGGGCAACAGCGCCGGCTCCTGCAGCAACTCCTGGATGAGAGAATCGCGGATGGCCCCGTCACCCCGTCTGTCGCCCGGGGTCACGGTCAGGCGGTCGATGACGCCATCGACGCCATCGACTCGCGAGGCGATTTCGAACGCGCGTTTCTTGGCGACGATGTTTTCGACTTCGCCTTCGAGTGTGAGGGCATTGCGGGTAAAGTCGAATTCAAGCCGGATAGGGTAACGGTGCACATTGAGATCGTGGTGGCGCTCGAACGCCGCCATCACCGCTTTTTCCACCGACGTCTTCTCCGGCATCACGGCCTCCAATGTCCGTCCCGCGCATCCGGCGGGACGCAGTCGTGCCCCGGACTACACGCGCCGGAACTCTATCTTGTGACACTTGGCGCAAGGGGGAAGATGCGCCGACGTGCGCAGTACGACACGCTCGCCGCAGTTCGTGCATTCGAACGTACCGCTATGGACCATTTCGCCCGTCCGATAGGCCTGCTGCTCGAGCTTGTCGCCCGTCTGCCGCAACCAGTCGGCCATGGCATCGGCGGCGCGCGCCAGAAACAGGCTGCCGCGATCGCGCCAGACCGAGAACAGATCCGCCGATTTCTCCGAGAACGCTTCCCACTTCGGCCCCATCTTCATCGCCGCGCTGGTCATGTCCTTGCGCAGCGAGTCGGCGATCTTGTTGATCGTCTCCGCGGTGTATTCGCCGGTGTTCCGAAGTTCGGCGATGGCCTTGTCGAACGCCTGCTTCAGGGTCTCGGCATTCACCGTGTCGCGCGCTTCGGTGAGGATTGCCCCCACCGCCTTGCGCAGCTTCTCGTAGGCCGCCTGTTCGTCTTTCAGCTGGCGCGGGCCGGGCAAGACCTGATTGATCTGTCGTTCGGCGGCCAGCCAGTCATCCAGCGGATCACCGCCGCTGAAACCGCGCTGCTGCGCCCGGAAATACGCCGCCTCCGCAATCATGCGCTGCCGCTCTTCCGGGGAGACCAGTTGCCCCGGATTGCTGGCCGCCATGTCCTTTGCCGCTGACTTCAGTTTTTTCGCCATCTGTGCCCTCCTCTTGCGAAATTCCACCGACCGGTTCCGCCCCGATCCGGACGGCATTCAGTCGAGCTTGATGCTGTGCCGTTTGGCCTTCTCCAACTTGGGCAGGGTCAGCTCCAGCACGCCATCCTTGAAGCTCGCCTTGGCTTTGGAGCCGTCCACGGCCGCCGGCAGCGCCACCGTGCGGCTGAAGGCGCCGCGCGAAATCTCGCAGCGGTAATAGTCGCCTTTCTCTTCCTTTTTCTCGTGTTCCGTTTCGCCCTTGATGGTGACGGTGTCCTCGCCGACCGAAATATCAATGTCCTTTTTCTCCACGCCCGGCACCTCGGCCTTGACCACCACCTCGGTCTCGCGGTCGATGACGTCGACCTTCGGCACTTTCATCTCCGGCAGCGAGATCTCCGGGAAGCTCGGCCACTCGAAGCGCCACGGGCGCATCCAGCCGCGCCGGAAATATTGATCGAACAGCCGGTCCATTTCGTCAAATGGGCTCAACGCGCGGGCCGGCGCGGCACGCTGAAATTCCTGACCCGTGCCTGGGGTCGTTTCCTGTTTGCCTTCGTTTGCCATGGTTTGTCCCTCCTATTCGCAGTATCGCGTACTCAAACAGTGAAACATTATCATTACGAAATAATGATAAAACTATCCCGGATCGCGGCTTTGATTTGCGTCAAAATTGTTCTAGTGCTTTCGTTTGCGCGGCGGCTCTTGTGCGTTGAGTGCACGCAATTGCTCGTACAAATTGCCTTCCGCGGCCGAAAGGTGTTCCGGAACACGCATCCGGATGCGCAAATTGAGATCGCTGCGCCTGCCGCTGAAATCGGCCAGTCCCTTGCCGCGCAGCCGCAACACCTCTTCCGGCTGCGTCCCCTGGGCACGCTCACTTTCACGGAACCATCCACGGTCGGCACCCTGGGCCGGGTGCCGAGCACCGCATCGGCGATGTCGATCGTCTCGATGCACCAGAGATCGGCGCTCGAGCCCGCGAAGCGCGCATCCGAAGAGCTGCGCACGATGACGTAAAGTTACGCCGCCTGCGGCATCCGGTGCAGCATCTCCTTGAACGCGCCCCACTCGGTGGCCGGCCAGATTTCCGACTGCGCATTGCCGTAACTGCGTACCAGCATCGACACCTTGGTCGCGGTCTCGATGTCAGGCGCCGTGAAGACATCAACGTAATCATACGGCCCAAGCACGGCATAACTGTGCAGCCATTTCACCTCGGGGCACTGCGCGCGAACCTTGTCCATCGCGCGCTTCTCCAGGGTCTCGAGCGACTGCGGGGTACGCGCGGCATCCGGCGCCACGCGCGTGAGCATGACGAATGTGGACATGATGCTAACCTCCTTTGCCGATGCAGCCTTGCGACCGGCGTTCGCGGCCGGCCATTTCCCGATGCGAAAAGACAGGAAGCCGGCGGCTCGCTGTCGCGATCCGCGCGGGATCATTCTTCCTCGCGCTCTTCCTCTTCTTCCTCTTTCTCTTTCTCTTCTTCGCGTACGCGGCGCTTTTCCTCCAGCGGCTCGCGCCAATCCTCCCCGGTCATCTCGGTTTCGGTGTAGCCGAGATCGTCGCGCTCGACGTCATCCACCGGTCCGGTCCAGTCTTCCGGCGGCTCGATCGGTTCGATCTCCATTTCCCGCCACTCCTCGAGATCGACTTCCTCGACGTCGCCATCGAAGTGCTGGATTTCGATCGCGCCCTCGTCTTCATCGAATGCCGTCACCTGGAATTGCTGTCCCTTATCCAGATGCCGGTACCATTGGGAAACCACAGGCTTGAGTTCCACGGGCATGGCACACCTCCGTCCTTAAACCGGTCCAAGAACATTGCCTTTTAACGTTGATATATTGCGGCGCCGCGATTTTCCGGTCTTTGATGCCAGTCAAACTTGCGCTCCAACCGATGTAGTAGCTTATCGTCAAACCAGACGATATCGCCAGAGGAGCGGCGCCATGGATCGACCGCTGATTTTTGCCCTGAACGCCAGCCGCGGGTTCGGAGAGGCCGTGGCCGCGGCGCTCGGTACGCGCCTCGGCGCGCACGAGGAACGGGAATTCGAAGACGGCGAGCACAAGTCGCGCGCACTGGTAAACGTGCGGAATCGGGACATATTCGTCATTCAATCGCTTTATGCGGATGCACAACAGAGCGTGAACGACAAGATCGTGCGGCTGCTGTTCTTTCTCGGCGCACTCAAGGACGCGTCCGCGGCGCGGGTGATCGCGGTGGTGCCGTACCTGGCGTACACCCGCAAGGACGCCAAGACCCAGACCCGCGATCCGGTCACGACGCGCTACGTGGCGCAATTGTTCGAATCGGTGGGAACCGACCGAATCGTCACCATGGACGTGCACAATCTCTCGGCCTTCCAGAATGCTTTCCGCATACGCGCCGATCACCTCGAAGCAACCAAACTGTTCGTCGCGCATTTCGCGGCGCTGATAGGCAAGAAATCGCACACCACCGTGGTGTCGCCCGACATCGGCGGCATGAAGCGCGCCGAGCGTTTCCGGCAGGCGCTGGCGCGCGCACTGGACCGGGAACCGGCCGTGGCGTTCCTGGAAAAAGCGCGCGCGAAGGGCGTGATGCGCACGGGAAGGCTGGTCGGCGATGTCAGCGGCACCGCCGTTATCATTGACGATCTCATCAGCACCGGGGGAACACTGCGGAATGCGGCCGCCGCGTGCCGCGAGAGCGGCGCGACCAAAGTCTACGCCGCCGCCACGCACGGAGTTTTTGTCGGCAACGCCGACCGCCTGCTGTCCGGCACGGAATTGGACCAGATCGTCGTCACCGACACCGTCCCGCCGTGGCGGCTCGATCCGGAGCTCGTGCGCCGCCGGCTTACGATACTGTCCGCCGCGCCGTTGTTCGCCGAGTCGATCCGCCGCCTGCACGACGGCGGTTCGCTCGTGGAGTTGCTGGAGGGCTGACTCGTAGGTTGGCGGTGAGCGCAGCGACAAAATCGCCGGGAGCGAGGAGGGGTGCAAGGATGCACCGATTACGGAGCCAAGGAACGTAATTTGAACCGTCGAAGGCTGGTCCGCCGCATGCGGTCCAGGCATGGACTGCATAACCCCCGCGTCGTTCACCCCAACCTACGGGTTTCTACGTTTCGATCCGGGCGGCGTGCGCGGCCGCCAGGCGCAGGTAATCGGCGGCGAGCGCCCGCCATTTGCCGGAATCCGCACGCGCCAATTCGCGCACGTGCAGTATCGCCAGGCGTGCGCGCAAGCTGGCGCGGTAACTCATGTAGAAGTTCAGCAGTGCCGGCGCCGGGCGGTCGCCGGTAGTGGCGGTATATACGTCGAAAAGCGTTTCGCCTATCCAACCCGCGCCAAGCCGCTCGCACTCCATCGCCAGCGACGCCAGTTCGTCGGCCGCGTCCACCAGTCGGAACTCGCGATTGAATTCGAGGCGGTCGAAAATCACCGGCCGCGCCTCGAGGCAGACGTGTTCCGGACGCAGATCGCCGTGCCCTTCGACGACCCGCTGTTGCGCGGCGCGCGGCGTGAGCAGGCCCGGCGCCTGCGCCGCGAACCCGGCGAGACGCGCGTGCAGCACGCGCATCGCGTCGATCGGCAGACCGTAGGCGGGATCGCCGAGCACCTCGAGATTGGCCTCCAGTTTCGCTTCGTATTCCCGGCGGTAGTCGTCGCCGGGAATATCTATCGGCGCGCACTCGCGATAAAACACGGCGAGCAACAACGCCAGGCGCAGGATGTCCTCCGGCAGCACGGCGTCGCGCCGGATCAGGCTGTCGAGCATCCGGTGCGACGGCAGGCGTCGCATTTTCACCAGCCATTCGACTACCTCGCCTTCACCGTCGATGCGCAAGCGCCCTTCGTCGTTCCGCGTCAGAGCCGCCACGCCGAGATACACATTGGGCGCGAGCGCCCGGTTCAATCGCACTTCCTCGGCGCAGTTGCCGCCACGCGCCGCGAGCGTGCTGAAATCGAGATAGGCGTAGCGCACCGGTTTCTTGAGTTTGTAGGCAAGCTCGGGTGTGAGAAACACCCAGGACATGTGCGTCTCGACGGGCTCGATCCTTCCCGGCGGGTCGGGGTAGGCATGCGGGTTCTTGAGCGCCGCCACCTTGGCGGCGAGATCGAGTTCGGTGGCAAGTTCCACGGACACGGCTCAGACACCCAGGTAGCGGTTGAACCACGCGGCCGCGAGGCGCGCGACCTCTTCGAGCGCGCCCGGTTCCTCGAATAGGTGCGTGGCGCCGGGGACGATCTCGAATGCCTTGACCGCGCCGATCTGCTCATACGCCTGCTGGTTGAGTCCGATCACCCCGTAGTCGGCGCCGCCGACGATCAGCAGCGTCGGCGCACGCACGCGCGGCAGCGCCTCCATGGCGAGGTCGGGGCGGCCGCCGCGCGAAACCACGGCGCGTACCGTCACGCCCAGCGCTGCCGCGGCCTCGAGCGCGGCGGCGCCGCCGGTGCTGGCGCCGAAGTAACCGATGGCGAGCGCGCGCGTGGCCGCTTGCGCCTGCGCCCAAGCGGTGGCGCCAAGCAGGCGTTGCTTGAGCAGTTCGATGTTGAAGCGATTGGCGTAGTCGCCGTCCTCGGCCTCGGTGAGCAGATCGAACAGCAGCGTCGCGAGCCCGGCCCGCCGCAAGGTTTCGGCGACGAAGCGGTTGCGCCGGCTCCGGCGGCTGCTGCCGCTGCCGTGCGCGAAGATCACCAGGCCACGCGCGCCCTCCGGCACGCCCAGGTCGCCGTCGTGGACGACGCCGTCGAGCGTCAGTCGCACCACCTGTTCGCGATCAGGCGCGCCCATGTTGCTTCACCGTCGGCTCCGCGGCCATGGACCGCAGCAGTGCAACGACTTCGTCGTCGCTTACCTGCATGAAATGATCGTAATAGGCGCCGACCGCGCCGAGATAATACGGCGAACGGTCCAGCACCACGAATTCGTCGACCTCGCGCGCGAGCCGCTCGACAGTCTCCGGCGGCGCCACCGGCACCGCCACTACCAGTCGTCCCGGCTCGCGACGGCGGGCGTCGCGGATCGCGACTTCCATGGTCAGGCCGGTCGCGATGCCATCGTCGACGATGATCGCCACCTTGCCCTTTACCGGGACCGGCGCGCGTGCACCCAGGTACAGTTCACGGCGGCGGCGCGCTTCGTCACGCTCGGCCTCGACCTCGCGCTTGAACCACTGCGGATCGACGCGCGAGACTTCCCATTGATTGACGACCATCTCGCCGTTTTCCACCACGGCACCGATGGCATATTCCGGCTGCAGCGGATGACCGAGCTTGCGCGGAATGAGCAGATCGAGCGGCATGCGCAGGACGCGCGCGACTTCCGCGCCCAGCACCACGCCGCCACGCGGCAGGGCGTACACCACGCCGTCCTGGTTAGCGTACGGTTTTAGCGCCTGAGCGAGTGTCCGGCCCGCCTCCGTCCGGTTTTTGAAGCGCATGGCAAAGCTCTCCTCTCTCTGCCGCGATACGTATCAGATTATTCCCTCGGGGGAATACGACATTGATAAAGATCAATATCGCGCGCGTCAGGGAATGGATTCGGTGGTGTAGCGCTGGACGCGCAGCCGGGTCGACCAATATTCCGGGTGCAGGCCGGCCTTGCGCTTCAGCTGGCGCAGGAATTCGCGCGGTTCGGGGAGCTGCTCCCACACCGAGGGCAGGAACGTCCCGCGATACAAGCTTTCTTCGATGATCAGGCCGTCGACGTGCGGGCGCAGCTGGGCGATCAGGTCATCTTCGCACGTGAACTGCATCGGTTCCGGCAGGCTCAGGATGGAAATATGGATGTCGAGCCGTTCGTACTCCGGCCAGGTCAGCGCCGGGAAACGCGGATCGCGGAACGCGGCACTCCAGGCGTTGCCGACCACGTCCTCCACCAGCAGGCGGCGCGCCTCAAGCGTGCCGATGCACCCGCGCAGTTGCGCGTCGACGTGCAGCGTGACGAAGGTCGCGCGCGCCTCGCGCAACGGCGCCGGATAATCCGCGGCGCGAACCGCCAGGGTTTCGCCGCACAAGCCCTTTTTGATGGATTCGCCGGCGAGCTGCAGCAACTGCTGCCGCAGCGACGGCGCGAGTTGGGGTGACGGGTTACTCAAAGACGTACGCGCCATAGCCTACCACCCGGTCGTGAGCACCGGCGGTATCGCCGGAGTTGCGCAAGTCGATGGTATTGGCCTTGAGACCGAGCTTGCGCGCCGCATGCAACAATCCGTTCACCGGATTGCGCCCGCACGCGGAATCGTAATCAATGTCCTGGGGGCGCAACTGCTCGATTGCCTCGGACGTGGCGCGGTCGAGCCGTTGCGCGGTGCGGTAGTCGTGATAGTGGCTCAGATCGGAGCTGATCACGATCAGCGTCTCCGGCCCGCCCCACAGAATATCCAGCACTTCGCCCACGTCTTCGGTATCGGCGTCGCCCACCACCAGCGGCACCAGTTGGAAATCGCCCAGCACCTCCTGCAAAAACGGCAGATGCACTTCGAGGCTGTGTTCCTGCGCGTGCGCCGCGTCCTTCACGTGCACCTGCGGCAGCGCCGAGATTTTGGCGACGGCTTCGCGGTCCACGGCGATCCGCCCCAGCGGCGTGACGAAAAAATCGGCGCTCGGAAGCGCCAAGCCGCGGAAACCGACGCGATGCGCCGGGCCGAGCAACACCACGCGCGTGATCGTGCCGCGCGCGGGTTTGAGTCGGGCATACGCCGACGCCGCGATGGGACCGGAATAGATGTAGCCGGCGTGCGGGGCGATGATGGCCTTGGGCACCGGACCGGCGCTGCGCGCCGCGGCCAGATAGCCCGTCAGCAGCGCCCGCAGCTCGCGCGGATCGTCGGGATAAAACAAGCCGGCCACCGCCGGATTTCGAACATTATCCATCGTTTTTTCCACTGGAAAGCACTTATTTAATGTACCCGCCAGGGAACATTTTCAAGCGCTTCGGCGCCGGCGTAGGATAAATATTGATTTGGGCGGCCTACGGCCGCATTAATAGGTCATGTCCACGGAAGCGGAAATACTTGATTCGGCCTCGGTCACCCCGACGAAGTATTGGCATAGGCTGGACGATGGGCGGGTGCAGTGCGACGTCTGCCCGCGTTATTGCAAGCTGCACGAGGGGCAGCGCGGTCTGTGCTTCGTGCGCGGCAATCACCATGGCCGGATCGTGCTGACCACCTATGGCCGCTCCAGCGGTTATTGCGTCGACCCGGTCGAGAAAAAGCCGCTCAATCATTTCCTTCCCGGCACGCCGATCCTCTCCTTCGGCACCGCCGGTTGCAACCTCGCATGCAAATTCTGCCAGAACTGGGACATCAGCAAATCGCGCGAACTCGACA
>DASPRK010000195.1:0-13820 GCA_035624495.1 Methylomirabilis sp. (SeqCode)
CAGTGACAACGAATGATACGGCGAACCGTCGTGGTGAGTGGGGCCGAGCGGCAGCATCTGCCACACGCTGAACCCCGACTGCGCCAGAAAATCCACGAACCGGAACGCGTCGGCGCCGAGGTCGCCGCCGCCCGGCAGCGAGGTCGGGTGCAACAGCACGCCGGCGCGCCGCCGGTCCAGCGCGGGCAGCGGATTCATGCGACCGGTACCTGGCCCGGGCGCATCGTGCCGCCGTGCATCGGCTTGCCGCCGCCGCGCGTGAACACCTGCGTGAGATACTCCGGCGGTTCCTGCCCGATGAGCTGATACAGATTGGTGAGGTGCTGGCGGTACAGGCGCTCGAAATCGGCCACCGTTGACGTCGGGTTGTCGCCGCCAAACCACCAGAACCAGTCCGAACCCTCGCACACCGCGAGCTGGCGGCGCGCGCGCTCGGCCTGCTCGGCGCCGAGCCGCGTGGCCGCGGCGTCGAACGCGCGCTTGGCGTCCGCCAGCATGTCCCACCCGCGGTTCTTGTCAGTCTCGCCGATCCAGGTGGAGAGCGTGCCGAACACCCACGAACCGGCGGTGAGCACGCGCAGCGGCTGGGCCGGCACGGTCTTCAGACAATCGGAAAACGTGGTCAGCTCGATTTTCGGGTGCTCCGCCAGGCGGCGATAGAGTGCGGTCAGGAAATGATAGGCGTTCTCCGGGTAGTGTTCCCAGGCGTTCTCCCCGTCCATGATGATGGAAACCACGTGCTCCGGATGCGCGCGGCAGCAATGCGCGATGTTTTCGAGATTGTGCACCAGATTGTTGACGGCGTCGTCACCGTGCCAGGTGGCGTAGCTGAAGCCGATCAGATCGGACAGGCCGTCATCGCGGAAAAAACAATGGATGCCGGCATCCGCGACCGAGTACAGCCGGTGCAGCCAGGCCTCCTTCACGCTGTGGTCGGCGTGGCCGGAGTGACGCAAACTGTTGCGCAGCACGCCCTCGCCGCTCGCAGCCCAGCGGAAACCCTGCTCCGCCAGCAGTCTCAGCGCCGGCGTGCTGACCGCCCCTTCCGCGGGCCAGCATCCGGCCGGCACAAACCCAAAATGGCGCCGGAAAACCGCGAGGCCTTCGCGGATGTGCCAGCGCGCCCGCTCCTCACCGCCCGGATACCGCGGCGAGCTCGGCAGTGGCGCCTCCGGCATGGCCTCGCGCGCGCATTTGAAGTCGAGCATCAACGGCACGATCGGGTGCGCGTACGGCGTGACCGAAAGCTCGACCTGACCGCGCTCGGCCAGCCGCCGATAGCGCGGAAGCACGCTCGCGAGCAGTTCTCCGATGAGGCCGAGCAATTCGCGCCGGTCGTGCAGCGTGTATCCGGAACCCTTATCAATCAGGCGTTTCGCGCGCGCGTCACCGCGGCGCACGGTCTCGCCGAGCCAGGCGAGGTGATACCACATCAGCAGATCGGCGATGAACTGGTTGCTCAGGTAATGGATCGCGTCCGGCTGCGACACCAGCCACGTCGCCAGATCGGCCAGGCGGCGGTACGCCAGGTACCGATTGACCATGCGCGTCTCATTGGCGCGCAGGCAGGCCTTGATGAGGGTGATCCGCGCTTCCTCCGACGGTGGCAGCGCCGGGCTCGTCAGGGCCGCCAGCAGCGGATCGCGAATCGCGAGGCTGTTGGTGAGAAAGCCTTCGACCTGGCGCGCGTAATCCTCGATCTGCTCGAGCAGCAGCGGTGCGAAATTGACCACTGCGCGCGCCGCAGGCGCCGCTTCGAGATGCGCCGCCATGTCGGTGTAGTCCTTGATCGCGTGCAGATAGCTCCATGGCAGGTGATACGTGCCGCTCACCGCGTCCCGGTACTGTGGCTGGTGCATGTGCCAGCAAAGGACAACCTTGAGGCGGTTAGCGTCCGCCATGCTTGCCCTTCCCGGCGCAACCAAGTTGGCTTCGTTCAACCCCAGCCCGAACTTCTCGCTGCGCAATCCTTGCTTCACGCGAAATCCAGCCCGGCCATCCTCGGCCGCGCGTTCGCCGCTTTCGCGGCTCACCCACGTCCGGGCGCTCGGCGGCGTGCAGGCACGTCAAGGGGCTGAGCGAAAATTTTGCCGGGAGTAAAATTGGACCGCGGAGCGAAGCGACGCGGGCGCCGAGGGGCTGCGCCGCGAGGGGCGAGCCCCAAGGGCGAGGCGGAAACAGGCAGACGCGTTTGACCGTGCGTCCGCCCCGCCGAGCGGGCGCGCCAAGGACGGCGCACCCTGGGTTTCGAGCGAAGCATGGAGCGCGAAGCGAAGAAACGGGCGAGCAGGTCTCTGCCATGTTCTTCAGCCGCAGGTCAACGGGCATGATGCAGTTCCTGGCCGACCATCTCCGGCGTCACCAGCACCACGCCCTGCCTGGTCACGTAATAACGTTTGGCGTCGTCCTCGGGATTTTCGCCGATCACGGTGCCTTCCGGGATGTGACAACCCTTGTCGATCATGACCTTGGTCAGGCGGCAATGGCGGCCGATCGCCACGTCGGGCATGATGACGCTGTTGGCAATCTCGCAGTAGGAGTGGACCTTGACGTTGGAGAAGAGCAACGAGTGCCGTACCTTGGAACCGGAGATGATGCAGCCGCCCGACACCATCGAATCCACCGCCATGCCGCGCCGGCCGTCGTCGTCGAATACGAACTTCGCCGGCGGCAGCTGCTCCTGATAGGTCCAGATCGGCCAGTCCTCGTCGTACAAGTTGAGCTCGGGCGTGATGCCGACGAGCTCGATGTTCGCTTCCCACAGGGCATCGACGGTGCCGACGTCGCGCCAGTATGGTTGCGTGCGGGTCAGCGGGTCGAGGAAGGGATAGGCCATGACGCGATAATTGTTGATGACCGAGGGAATGATATCCTTGCCGAAATCGTGCGCGGAAAAGCGCACGTCGGCGTCGCGCACCAGCTGTTCGTACAGAAACCGGGTGTTAAAAACGTAGATGCCCATCGACGCCAGCGCCGTGTCGGGGTGCCCCGGCATCGGCTCGGGGATTTCGGGTTTTTCCTGGAACCCGACGATGGCGCCGCCCGAGTCCACCGTCATCACGCCGAATTGACCGGCGCGCTCGATGGGCACTTCGACGCAGGCCACGGTCACATCGGCCCCCGAATCCACGTGGTGCAGCAGCATGGCGCCGTAGTCCATCTTGTAGACGTGATCGCCGGCGAGAACCAGGACGTAGCTCGGATCGTGGTTGCGGATGATGTCGAGGTTCTGATAGACCGCGTCCGCCGTACCGGTGTACCACGAAGTCTCGATACGCTGCTGCGCCGGCAGCAGCTCGACGAACTCGCCGAGCTCGCCACGCAGGAAACCCCAGCCGCGCTGAATGTGCTTGATGAGCGAGTGCGCCTTGTACTGGGTGAGCACGCCCACGCGCCGGATGCCGGAGTTCATGCAGTTGGACAGCGGGAAATCGATGATGCGAAATTTGCCGCCGAAGGGAACGGCCGGCTTGGCGCGCCACAGCGTCATGTGCTTCAGGCGCGAACCGCGACCGCCGGCGAGAATCAAGGCCAAGGTATCGCGCGTCAACCGTGTGATGTGGAGCGCCATCTGACCGCGAAACATGATCTCCCCCTCTTCCCTCACCGGTTGTCGCGCAGGAAACCCGTTACCACCGATTCAGAATTTACCACAACGCCGCGAATTCAAATACACTAGCGGACGGCGACGAAATAACCGTTACCAAAGCGGATAGAACTTGACCAAAATCCTTTTTGTCGCGAGCGAAGCGCATCCGTTGATGAAGACCGGCGGGCTCGGCGACGTTGCCGGCAGTCTGCCGGTGGCGCTGCGGTCGCGCGGCGCCGATGTGCGCCTGCTGCTGCCGGCTTACCACGATGCGGTGGCACGCGCGGGCACGCTCAAACCGCTGACCTCGTTCGCGGTCGCGGGCGTCGACAAGCACGTGCGACTGCTCGAGGGCCGGCTGCCGGGCACGGAGCTGACCGTCTGGCTGGTCGACTACCCGCCGGCCTACGACCGTCCGGGCAATCCCTATCTCGATCATCACGGCATCCCGTGGTCCGATAACGCCATGCGTTTCGCGCTGTTCGCCCGGGTCGCGGTCGCGGCGGCGCTCGGACGCGCGGGACTCGCGTGGCGGCCGCACTTGGTGCATTGCCACGACTGGCAGACCGGTCTGGTGCCGGCGCTGCTGGCCCAGGAGCGCGAGCGGCCCGCGACGGTGTTCACCATCCACAACCTGTCCTATCAGGGCCTGTTCCCCTACGAAACCTTCGCCGCGCTCGGCTTGCCGGTATCGCTCTGGTCCTACGAAGCCTTGGAGTATCACGGCTGGCTTTCGTTCATCAAGGGCGGATTGGTGTTCGCCGATCGCCTGACCACGGTCAGCCCCACGTACGCGCGTGAAATCCAGACGCCGGAATTCGGCGCCGGGCTCGATGGCCTGCTGCGTTACCGCGCGGACCGGTTGACCGGCATCCTGAATGGCATCGACGACGGGGCGTGGAATCCGGCGCGTGATCCGCTGATCGCCAACCGCTATACCGCCAACCGCCTGCAGAACAAGCGGCCTAACAAGCTGGCGCTGCAACAGGCGCTCGGCCTGCCGGCGGATTCCGAAACACCGCTCCTCGGCATGGTGAGCCGAATGGTAGAGCAGAAGGGCATCGATCAGGTTCTCGGGACGCTACCGGCGCTCATGTACCGACCGATGCAGATGGCGGTGCTGGGCAGCGGCGAAACCGCCTACGAAAATGCTCTGCGCGCGGCGGCGCAGCAGTTTTCCGGACGGTTGGCGGTGCGCATCGGCTATGACGAGGGTCTGGCGCACATGATCGAAGCCGGCGCCGACATGTTTCTCATGCCGTCGCGGTTCGAGCCCTGCGGCCTGAACCAGCTGTACAGCCTGCGCTACGGCACGATCCCGATCGTGCGGCGGGTGGGCGGACTGGCCGACACGGTCGTCGATGCCACGGCCAAAAATCTCAAGGCCGGAAATGCCACCGGCATCGTTTTCAAGAACGCCGCCGACGGCGAGCTGATTGCGGCTGTGGACCGGGCGCTCGCCCTGTTCCACGATCCACGGCGGTGGAAACGCATGATGCTCGCCGGCATGCGCCAGGATTTCACCTGGCGTCACAGCGCCGCGGAGTACCTGCGGCTGTATCGACAGGTTGCGCGGATGAAAGCGCATCGTCAGGACCATGAGCCCAACGCAAAGGAGGCGCATGTCCCCGGGACAAGAGGAAAACGGGCCAAGTCGCGGCCGTGACGCCGAGGCGGTTATTCTCGACATCACCCGGCGCCTGGCGGTGGAACTGCGCCCGACGGCCGCGCGGGAAATAACGCTCGACAGCCTGCTCGACCGCGAGCTGGGTTTCGACAGTCTGAGCCGGGTGGAATTGCTTGCCCGCATCGAGCGCGCTCTCGATGTGAGCCTCACGGAACGGGTGCTCGCAACCGTGGAAACGCCGCGCGATCTGCTGCGCGCGGTGCAGGTCGCCCACCCCGGCCAACCGCCGATGCCAACCGCGCCGCAACCGTCCCCGCCTCCCGGCGCGACCGAGCTGGCGCCGCCGGAAGCGAACACACTGCTGATGGTTCTGGACTGGCACGCGCACACCCACCCCGCGCGGCCGCATATTTATCTGATCGCGGAGGCCGGCGAAGAGGAGGAGATTTCCTATGGCACGCTGAAGCGGCACGCGGACGCCATGGCGGCCGCCCTGCGGGCACGCGATTTGCTGCCCGGCCAGACGGTGGCGATCATGCTGCCCACGAGCCCGCAGTATTTTTTCAGTTTCTACGGCGTGTTGCGGGCCGGCGGCATTCCGGTCCCGATCTACCCGCCCGCGCGGCTGTCGCAAATCGAAGATCACCTGCGCCGTCACGCGCGCATCCTGGACAACGCCCGCGCCGTGGTGCTGATCACGGTCGCGGAGGCGAAACCCTTCGCGCGGCTGCTGCGTCTGCAAGTGGAGGGGCTGCGTACGGTCGTCACGCCGGATGAGCTCATCGAGTCGGCGGGTCCGGCCGAACCCGTCACGCCCGCGATACAGACGCAGGATATCGCGCTGTTGCAGTACACCTCCGGCTCCACCGGAAATCCCAAAGGCGTGATTCTCACGCACGCCAACCTGCTCGCGAACATCCGCGCCATGGGCGAGACGATCGGCGCCAGTTCGAATGATGCGTTCGTGAGCTGGATGCCGCTGTATCACGACATGGGCCTGATCGGCGCCTGGCTCGGCAGCCTGTATTACGCCCTGCCGCTGGCCGTGATGTCGCCGCTCACCTTTCTCACGCGGCCGGAACGATGGTTGTGGGCCATCCATCGGCACCGCGCGACATTGTCGGGCGCACCCAACTTCGGTTACGAACTGTGCCTGCGCCGCATCCAGGACCGCGACATCGAAGGCGTGGACCTGAGCTCGTGGCGCACGGCATTCAACGGCGCCGAGCCGGTCAGTCCCGATACCATCGAACGTTTTCACGAACGTTTCGCCCCTTACGGCTTGCGGCGCGAGACCATGTACCCGGTGTACGGGTTGGCGGAATCGTCCGTGGGGCTCGCGTTTCCACCCGTCGGGCGCGCGCCCCAGATCGATCGCGTCAGCCGCGAAACCTTCATGCGCGAGGGGCGGGCCGCACCCGCGGCGACGGACGATGCCAACGCCTTGCGTTTCGTTGCCTGCGGGCGACCCCTGCCCGGCCACCAGATTCGCCTGGTCGATGCGACCGGCTACGAGGTGGGCGAACGGGAAGAAGGCCGGCTCGAGTTCCGGGGACCGTCGGCGACCTCCGGCTACTTCCGCAATCCCGAGGAAACCCGGCGCCTGTTTCACGACGGCTGGCTGGATTCGGGCGATCTCGCCTACATGGCCGCCGGCGACGTGTACATCACCGGGCGCGTGAAGGACATCGTCATCCGTGCCGGCCGCAATATCTACCCGCACGAACTGGAAGAGGCGATCGGCAACCTGCCGGGCATACGCAAGGGATGCGTCGCCGTCTTCGGCAGCATCGATCGCGCCAGCGCCACGGAAAAACTGGTGGTGCTGGCGGAATCCCACGAGACAGGGGAAGCGGCGCGCGGGCGGCTGATCACGGCGATCACCGCGCTCGCGGTGGACCTGACCGGCACCGCGCCGGACGACGTGGTGCTCGCGCCGCCGCATACCGTGCTCAAGACCTCCAGCGGCAAGGTGCGCCGGGCCGCCAGCCGCGATCTTTACGAGCACGACCGCCTGAGCGCGCCGACCCGGCCGGCCTGGCAACAGATTCTGCGTCTGACCTGGTCCGGCGCGGCGCCGCAACTGCGCCGGCTCGCGCGCGCGGCCAGCGCCCGTCTGTATGCTGTCTATGCCTGGACGCTGTTCTGGATATTGGCGCCGCCCGTCTGGCTGACGGTGGCGGCGCTTCCGCGCCCCTCCTGGTCGCTGGCGGTCATCCGCGCGGCGGCAAAATTGTTTCAGCGCCTGTCCGGAGTGTCCCTGCACGTGCATGGACTCGACCAGCTGCCGCGCGGCGCGTGCGTAATCGCGGCCAATCACGCGAGTTATCTCGACGGCATCGTCCTGACCGCGGTTTTGCCCGGGATATTCAGTTTCGTCGCGAAGCGCGAGTTCACGGCGCGCGTCATCGCGCGCGTGTTCTTGCGGCATATCGGGGCGGAATTCGTGGAACGCTTCGAGTTGGCGCGCGGCGTGGAAGACGCGCGCGAGATCGCGCGCGTCGCGCGCGGCGGGCGCACGCTGGTGTTTTTTCCCGAAGGCACTTTCACGCGCACGCCGGGCCTGCTGCCATTTCACATGGGCGCCTTTGTCGCCGCCGCCCAGGCGGGAGTGCCCCTGGTGCCCGTGACGATACGCGGCACCCGCTCGATTCTGCGTGATGGACAGTGGTTTCCGCGTTACGGGGCGATCAGCGTGACCGTCAGCGCCCCGCTTCAGCCGGAAGGCGCGGACTGGCCGGCGGCAATCAAGCTGCGCGATGCCGCGCGCGCGGAGATCTTGCGGTTCTGCGGCGAACCGGATCTTGCCTGACCGCCTTCCTTATCTGACACCGCGAAACAAAAACCGTTCCAACGCCGCCGGCAATCGCGCCCCGCCGCGCGCGGTGCATGGCGGAATATCCGAGGCATCGTCCACCCCGCCGTGTCCCGGGGTCAAATCCCGACGCGTCAACGCCTAATGGCTCTTCACCTCGCCGCGTTGGCGACGCGCGAATTCCTCGAGCTGGCGCGTAATGGCGTCGAAGGCATCGCGGATCGCGACGTACACATCCTCATCCTGCGCGCGGTTGGCGACCAGTTCCGCGCCCGGCACGGTCAGGTCGATGCGGACGCTGTACAGCTTGCCCTGATGCTGGCGTTGCTGTGGCGACTCCACCACCACGCGGCAACCCATGATCCGGTCGTGAAAACGATGAAGCTTGTCCACCTTCTCCCGAATGCGGGACTCCACCGCCGGCGACTGCGGCATGTCTTTCAACGTGATCTGCAATGGCGTTTGCATGGTCGGCCCTCGAGCCAGTCGTTTCAAATCTACCGCTCTTTGTAGTGCGGATCCACCCAGCAGCGCGGCAGGTGCTCTCCGGAAAGAAATATCATTTCGGCCTTGCGGAAACCGGCCGGCTCCGGCATTTCCTCGCCGGCGTGGAAGCGCCCTTGCACTTCGGTCCGGAACGGATCGAACAGCGATTCCAGATCGAGCACTTCGATTAGATCTCCGCTCGGCTTGTGCTTCAAGAACATGATGGCCCCCTTCTCCCGCCGCCAGCCCGGCGTCAGGAATGTCGGATGCTCCTGGCCGCGGCAAAACAATCCTCGCGCCACACGCAACCGGTCTGGTCGCATATGCCGTCATAGGCCGTGGCAAAACAGTCGAAGTTACCCTCCCGTCGCTGGATGGCCTTGATGACTTCGGCTTTTTCGGCTTTGCCCGGGTTCAGGCCGTGGGCACGGGCGATTTCCCGTATTCTTTGAATCTTCATAACCTCGCCTCCTTGAGAAATGGTTATCCTGAAAGAAGCGCCCCTCCGTTTGATGAAAATAATGACGCCAGGGGCGCGATTCAACTTTGACCGAAATCAATAAATCACCATGGTAGCGACCTTGCCAAGAACTGTAAGTTCATTCCCGACAAGAGGCAGGTCTTTACAATTCCAACACGGAGTGAAAGGATGAACGGGTATTTCGCGAAAGCCAATCACGATCTCGCTCGACGGCGGGCGGAGGGTAGGTTTATGGCAGGCAAAACATTGAAAGAACTCCGCGCCCTGGCGCGCGCCCGCGGTCTGAAGGGGTACTCGAAACTGACACGGGACGAATTGGAGCGCCTGCTGGCCAGGAATGCCGGGTCCAAATCTTCCGCCGCCGACTCCTCCAGGCAAACCGCGCCCGCGAAAAAAACGGCGCGCCCCGAAGCGAAATCTTCCCGGCCAAAACCCAAGACGGCGCGTCCGGCCGGCGGCAAGAAAGCGGCGCCGGCCGTGGCGCCAGCACGCGCCGTTGCGCCGTACGCCCCCGTGGCCGCGGGCGCGCCCAAGCGCTCGCCCATGGCGAGCCCGGAGGAACAGGTCGAGAGCGCCAAGTACGCCACGGTCATGCCGGGCACCGTCGAACCGCCGGCGGTGTCGACCGATCTCGACGAAGACATCGAGCGACTGCCGCCAGTGACCGAACCGACCCTGTGCCTGTTGCCGCAGAAACCGGGCGTCATGCACGGATACTGGGTGATCCCGCCGAACTCGACGCCGAAACTGGCTTCGCTCAAGCTGCGGCTCGGCCGCATCGTCGGCGACGCGTACGAAATCCTCGACGAAATCGCGCTGCCGCTCGAACGCGGCCACTGGTATTTCCATCTCGATGAAGCCGCCGACATGGGCGCGGTCTACTTGCAGCTCGGCTATTACGAACCGGACGGACGGTTCGTCACCGCCACCCGCCGTGGTATCGCCCGCATCCCGAGCCTGTATGCCTCCGAGCGCACCGACCGGCTGTGGTGGGTAAGCGAGGAACAGTTCCGCACGATGTATCTGCGCGCCGGCGGTTTCGTACAGGGCGCGCGCCTCGGCTGGACCGCCTCGATCAGCAGTCCCAGCGGCGCCGCTGCGCCGCGCGCGCCTTCATCCGAGCGCCTCGCCTGGCCGGGCGGCGTGAGCAGCCGCAAGATGTAGAACCCACTACCAAAAAGAATATGAATCTGAAACGCCAGGACGCCAGGAACGCCAGGGCGAGCCGGAAACAGACGAAGACACTTAACGTGTCTTCGTCCCGGCGAGCGCCCGCACACGGATGTGCGGGCTGGGGACTGTCGAAATCTGTGGCGTTGCGCCAGGGACGGCTTGCATCACGTCCTGGCGGTTAATTTCATATTTTTTTGAAGTGGCCTCTTTAAGAAGAAAGCACGTTTGAATCCCAAAGGCTATCTCGCGCTGGTCCTGCACGCGCACCTGCCGTTCGTGCGCCACCCGGAACACGACCGTTTTCTGGAGGAAGACTGGTTCTTCGAGGCGCTGACCGAAACCTACCTGCCGCTGCTCGAGGTCTTCGAGGGTCTGGCCAGGCACGGCGCGCACTTCCGCGTGACGATGTCGCTCACGCCGACGCTGCTGTCCATGATGACCGATCCCTTGCTCCAGGATCGCTACGTGCGCTACCTCGACGAACGGCTCGAGGCGCTCGAAGGCGAGCGCCGACGCACCCAGGGCGATCCCTATTTCCATCCGGTGGTGCTGTTCTACAGCGATCTGTACGCGCGCCTGCGCCGGCGTTACCTCGAAACAGACGGCAAAGATGTCACCCGGGCGTTCCGCCGGCTGATGGACGCGGGCCATCTCGACATCCTCACCTGCGGCGCGACGCACGGATATTTCCCGCTGCTCGCGGTCAACGAGGAAAGCCTGTACGCCCAGCTGTCGATGGCGGTGCGCACGCACCGGCGCATCCTCGGACGCCATCCGCGCGGCATCTGGCTGCCCGAGTGCGGCTACAAACCGGGCGTTGACCGTCTCCTGCGCGAATTCGGCATCGAGTATTTCATCCTCGATTCGCACGGCCTGTTGAACGCCGACCCGCGCCCGAAGTACGGCGTGCATCGCCCGATCCGCACGCCCGCCGGACCGGCGGCCTATGCGCGCGACTACGAATCGAGCAAGCAGGTGTGGGCCGCGGAGGAAGGTTACCCCGGCGATGCGGTTTATCGCGAGTTCTACCGCGATGCCGGGTTCGACGTACACCAGCCGCACATCGAGAAACTGCATCACGCCGGCATTCCGACGTTCACCGGCCTCAAGTATCACCGCATCACCGGCAAGACCAGTTGGAAGGAACCGTATCACCCGAGCTGGGCGCGCGAGCGCGCCGCCGAGCACGCGGGCAATTTCATGTTCAACCGCCAGCTGCAGGTGCAGTGGCTGACGTCGTTCTTCGACCGCCCGCCGATCATCCTCGCCCCGTACGACGCCGAGCTCTTCGGCCACTGGTGGTTCGAGGGCCCGCAGTGGATCGACTTCCTGTTGCGCAAGATCGCCTACGACCAGAGCGACATCAAGACCATCACGCCGTCGGAATACCTCGACCGCCATGGCGACCTGCAACCGGCGGCGCCGCCCGAGTGTTCCTGGGGTGCGGGCGGATTCCACGAGGTATGGCTGAACGGTTCGAACGACTGGATCTACCCGTATCTGCACGCGGCGGCCGAGCGCATGGTGCAGCTCGTGCAGCGGTTTGCGAACGCCGATGGCGTGCTGCGCTGGGCGCTCGATCAGGCGGCGCGCGAGCTGCTGCTGGCGCAATCGAGCGATTGGGCGTTCATCATGAAAACCGGGACCAGCGTGGAATACGCCGTGCGGCGCCAGAAGACCCACCTGCACCGCTTCGACCGCTGCGCCGCCATGGCCGAATCGGGCCGGTTCGACGAACGCTACCTGCGCGAGATCGCCGCGCGCGACAGCCTGTTTCCCGACTTGGATTACCGGATTTTCCAAACCAGACCATTAATATAGTAATTATAGTATCCGCGGTTTCGCCGCCACGTTTCAGCTCGCCCCACTTGGTTCTGGCCCATTTCTCCGTTCGTACCCCGATTTGTAAGCCCGGCGTAAGAAACAGGCGCCGTTCGTAAGACCGGAGTAAGGACCGCCTCCTACATTGAGATCAGTCCCCGATACGGGCATGGTCATGTACAGGCGTCGCCAATTCCAGTCATCGATCCGTTTCGACGAGTTCGCGCCGGCAATGCGTGATCGCCGAAACCGCGTCATGCCCAGGGCAGGCGCACACGGATTCACGCTGATCGAAATGATGGTTACCCTGACCGTGGCGGCCATTCTGTCGATTATCGCGGTGCCTTCCTATAAACAATTCGTCGAATCGGGCCGCTTGACCGCGGCCACCAATGATTTCGTCGGCGACGTCAGTTACGCCCGCGTAGAGGCCATGAAACGCGGCCCGTCCCAGCAAATGGGTGTTTGCGCCTCGGCCGACGGAGCGAGCTGCGCGGCGGCACCGGCTACCTGGGCGTCCGGTTGGATCGTTTTCGTGGATGCGGACGCCAGCAACACGTTCAACACGGCCGGCGGCGACACGATACTCAAGATTCACGACGCGCTGCCGAACAGCATTTCGGCGACCACGAACCCCGCCGGCACGAACACGCTCATTTTCAATCACGTCGGTTCGCTGGCGACCGCCATCACGTCTCTGAAATTGACGAGCAACAATATTTCCAGCAATCCGGACCGGGTGATCTGCCTGAGCGGCGGGACCGGCCGCGCCATGGTCGCCGCCAATAACAACGTTTCCTCCTGCCCATGAAAAAGATCATGCCACGATCCATCGACACTATCGCGAAAACGGGGAACGGCGGTTTCACCCTGGTCGAGGTCCTGGTTTCGCTCGTGGTCCTGGCGATCGGCCTGCTGGGTCTGGCGATGCTGCAGACGACCGGACTGCGGTACAACACGAATTCCTATTCCCGCACCCAAGCCACTTATATGGCCTACGACCTGGCGGAACGCATGCGGGCGAACGTCCCCGGATTCCAGGCCGGTGACTACGACGTGGGTCAGACGACGGCGGGCAACCTCGATAACGCGAGCAACAGCAACTACAGCTGCAATTCGAATCAAAATTGCACCTGCGACACCGGCACTTGCAGCAATGCCGCGTTGGCGCAATACGATCTCGGGCAATGGTATTACAACCTGGACATGCTGCTGCCCGGCGCCAAGGACGCGGCAGGCCTCACCACGCCGAAGCGCGCCACCGTCACACGCAATAACAATGTGGCGACCATCACCATCTACTGGCTCGAGCAGAATCGCGACGCGAGCTCCACGACCCCGGCCACGCCGACATCGCAATCAATGGATGTGGAAATCTACTGATGAAAGCCCCCGCTCATTTCCGCCGTGCCCAGACCGGATTCAGCATTACGGAACTGATGGTCGCCATGACCATCGGGTTGATCATCCTTGCGGCCGTCGCGGGTTTGTTCGTAAGCACGAACAAGGCGTCCAACAATCAAAATCGTCTCGCCCGAGTACAGGAGAACGGCCGTTTCGCCATGTACTACCTGCTGCGCGACCTGCGGATGACGGGCTACATGGGCTGCCAGAATGATCTGACCGATCACTTATCGAACGACTTGGCGACGACCACGGGCTTCTACTTCGGCACGACGAATCTCCCCACGCCGCTCGAGGGAATCGACGACGTCACGTCCGGCTCGACGCCGGCGTGGTCGCCCTCGGCTAGCACGACCCTGCCCACCAACGTCTGGACCGGTACCGCCGCCGCGATCGGCAAGCCGGATTTGCTCGCGATTCGCCG
>DASPRK010000197.1:0-4591 GCA_035624495.1 Methylomirabilis sp. (SeqCode)
CAGATCTTTCCCGCGGGAGATCGATGCGCGATGACCCGCCGGCCAGCCATTTCACCAGCATCACGACGGCGACGATGATCACGACCCAGAACAGGATCATGAAAATACCGCCGCCGAAGCCCATGCCCCAGCCCGCGCCACTACCCATGTGATGCCAGCCCCAGTTTCCCATGGTGATCATCCACCGATCGGCCCCGGCAAATCGAAGCCGGAGACAAATCGGGTAACGCGCTGCGTTACCGCATCATGCCCGGACCCATAGCCCCGGGCCGGCCAGCCGCCGGGCCGTGCGCACCCCAGCCACCACGACGCCATTGCTGCAACTGCTCGCGCTGCTCCTTGGTCAGGACCTGCTGCATCTGATTCGACGCCAGGACATGCGTCTCGAGCATCTGCTGCCGCAGCTTGGCGATCTGGCCGTACGCCGCGCCGACTTTCTTCGGATCCGGCTGATCGGCGTTATAGAGGTCGCGCAGCTTGTTCTGCTCTTCGAGCATCTGCCCCATGATGCCCCAGTGTTGCTTGCGTTCGGCGTCGAAGATCTTGTCGATTTTGGCGCGCTGCTCGTTGCTCAAATCGAGCCCGTTCAACGCACCATATCCCATCATCATGCCGGGACCGTAGCCATATCCTCCACCCATCATGCCAGGTCCCATGCCGTAGCCGCCGTAGCCACCCATCATTCCGGGGCCGTAACCGTAACCTCCACCCATCATTCCCGGACCCATGCCATAGCCGCCGTAACCACCCATCATTCCGGGACCATAGCCCCCACCGCCCCACATCATGCCCGGGCCCATGCCATACGGACCATATCCGCCTGCATAATCGTCGACGTCTTGGGCCCACGCCGCGATGGCGCTGGCGGCAAGCGCCGCGGCGAAAGTCATCCCGACCAGTTTCGATATGATCGATTTACGCATATCCAGTCTCCTATTCAGATTGAGCCACTTCCGTCAAAACAAACACGTGATTGCCTTTTCTCTCCAACAGGACACTCAATGAAATACACCTGCGGCATCATGCAGTCTTTGACAGCCGACAAACCTTCCGTTCATTCCCATTTTTCAGGTGTGGCAATTTTGCTCTGACGCGCCCGGAAACACGTGCTCTTGTGGATTGCTTGAGGCCGAAACCGACAACGCTCCTCCGGGAAATACCCGGCGCGCGGAGCATCACCACAGAAACCGCAGGAAACGAAGATAGCCGCGGAACGGCGGGAACAGGTGCAAAAAGCCGGCGCCAATCGCGGGCGCACCGGATCGCGACACCGACACTAATGTCGCGATCCGCAATCCGCCCGATGCCTCACGCCGAAATGCGCCGCGAGATTTTGCCGGCAACGACGTCGCGGCTGGCGCCCGCCAGCACCATGCCCATCGCCACCGCGAACAGCATCTTCGAGGCGAAGGTCACCGAATACGGCATCAGCGTGATGAACACCGGATTCAACACCGGCAGCACTACGAAGAAGTTCAGTGTCCAGACCGTGGCCAGCGTCAGCGCCGAGACCGCGACGGTCGCCAGCGGGCCGCGCGCGCGGACCAAAGGCTTCCAGATCACGTACGCGAACGCGCAGCCGAGCGCAATCGCCAGCGTCATGTGGATCGCGACGCCCAGCCAGGCGCTGGAGGCGCCCGCCGCCAACGCCGGAAACAGGCTCGCGGTGACCTCGCGCGCGACGGTCGCACCGTCGAGTGGCGTGAACAAGGCGTACAGGCCGACCCAGATGATCTCGGCCAGGCCACCAGCCAGGGAAGCGACCAGAACCAGACGCCAGAGCGGCGTCGAACTGCCAAGCTTGTGATCGGGACTCATGCAATGGACTCCTTATCGGTAGTGCAAGAATTGTTATGGGATTACCGCTCCATCGAAATCGCGCCGGAACGCATTTGCGGCACTGAAAGATAATACGCTCGCCCGAACGAATTGATCACGCGGTCCGAACTCGCATAACAGCCTAAGGTTACCCTCCAGGTCCGTTCTTTGACAGATATCAAAACCCGGGCCGGAATAATCCCCGAACAATCAAATCACTCGCGAACGGCGTCATCCCTTGGCAAGGCGGTCGCGTACCCGCTCCAGCTTGCCGCGCACTTCGCCGGCCACTTCCGTGATCGCGGGATTGTTGGTCAGTTTCAACACCGCGATCGGATCCATGAAGCCGACATTGATTTTCCGGTCCGGCTCCTCGCGTACGACCACGTTGCAAGGCAACAGAAGACCGATGTCCGGATCGGCGCTGATGGCACGGTGCGCCAGCGGCGGATTACAGGCGCCCAGGATGCGATACGGTTTTCCCTCGATGCCCAGTTTGGCCTTCATGGTCGCTTGCACGTCGATGTCGGTAAGAACACCAAAGCCTTCAGATTTAAGCGCTTCCGTGACGCGCTTCACGGCGTTTTCGAAACTGTCCTGCAACGTAACATTGAATCCGTACATGACATGCTCCTGTGATTTAAGATCACTTCTTTCCGGAATCGCTCAGCAGATATTTTATGAGCGCGGCGATGACCAGAATGACAATGATCCAGATGGCAATGCCCATCAGCGGGTCTCCTTCATGATATTTATGAAATCAAAATCGGCGGACACTGATTCAGCCCTTCGGCGCCGCCGGCTCGGCGTTGGCCTTGCGCCAGCGATCGTACACCTCCGGCGGCCACAGCGCCTGAAACCAAGTGATGATGTCCTCGATGTCCTGATCGCCCAACCGGCCTTTCCACGCCGGCATAGCCGGCACGCCGTTGCGATTGGCGCCGTTGTTGACGATGTCGATCAGATCCTGCCGGCTGCGCTTCCAGGCGTTGCCGGTGCCATCGAGCGGCGGCGCGGCGACCACCTGCGGATTCTGCCAGTCCGGATGCCCCTGCGCCTCGGGGCCATGACATTGCGCGCAGTCTTCCTGATACAAGCGCGCACCGCGGACCAGGCTATCGAGTGATGCCAGACGCTCGCTCTGCAGTCCCGGCAACGTGTCCTTGCCGGACGGTAGCGGCTCCTTCTTCTCGCAGCCACCGAGCAGCAACGCCACAATTGTCAGCAGGATTGCAATCCGCCTCATAATCTTTGAATGATAAACGCAGCGTGCAGTAAAGAGAATCAACCGGTTTGCCGGATGTTGTTTCCAGATCGACCTCCGCGGCCGGTCAATTCGTCCGGCGTTCTCGTGGCCGCCTTGTGCCATAATACCGGTCCATCCATTTCATGCCGCCCGGCCTTTTCCAGAGCCTGCATCATTCTCCATGCTGCGACTGACCGAAGTGAGGCTCGGCCTCGATCACGGCGCGCCCGAACTGAAATCCGCGATTCTGCGGACCCTGGGAATACCCGAACCGGACCTGCTGGGCTATCGGATCCGCCGGCGCGGTCACGACGCGCGTCGATCCGGCGAAGTCGCATTCATTTACACCCTCGACGTCGAGGTCAGGCACGAAGCCGCGCTGCTCAAGCGTTTCCGTCACAGCCATCACGTCACACACACGCCGGATGAAAACTATCGCTATCCCGTGCAGGCGCCGGCCAATGTCAAAACGCGCCCCGTCGTCATCGGTACCGGCCCGTGCGGGCTGTTCGCCGGATTGTCGCTGGCGCGCATGGGCTTCAAACCGATCATCCTCGAACGCGGCAGGATCGTGCGCCGACGCACCATGGACGTGTGGGCATTCTGGCGCGGACGCCGGTTCAATCCGGAATCCAACGTTCAGTTCGGCGAAGGCGGCGCCGGCACCTTCTCCGACGGCAAGCTGCACACCGGCATCAAGGATCGCGGACATCACATCCGGAGAATTCTCCAGGATTTCGTGGATTGCGGCGCGCCGGAGGAAATCCTTTACATCAGCAAGCCGCATATCGGGACGCTGCGGCTGGTGAAGGTGGTGGAAAATCTGCGCGCGAAAATTCTTGACCTCGGCGGCGAAATCCGCTTCGACTGCCACGTCACGGATATCGTCATTGAAAACGGAACCGTGCGCGGCGTAATACTTGCCGAAAAAACTCCGGAACAGCAGCTTGACGACAGCGTCCCTTCCCCCTTCACGGGGGAAGGACAGGATGGGGGTGAGCAGCATCCAAGACTCGCGCCCTCACACCCCCACCCTAACTCTCCCCCATCAAGGGGGAGGGAACTAAACCAGAGTTGCCCTGATGGTGAATTTATCGCCACCGACCACGTCATCCTGGCCGTCGGCCACAGCGCGCGCGACAGCTTCGAAATGCTGCACCGCCGCGGCGTGCGCATCGAACCCAAGCCGTTCTCCATCGGGTTTCGCATCGAACACCCGCAGCACATGATCGATATCTGCCGCTTGGGAAAGCACGCGGGCAATCCGATGTTAGGTGCCGCCGACTACAAGCTGGTGCATCACAGCAAGAATGGCCGCGATGTCTACAGCTTCTGCATGTGCCCAGGTGGACAAGTGGTGGCCGCGACGTCGGAGGAAGGCCGGGTGGTCACCAATGGCATGAGTCATTACTCGCGCAACGAGCGCAACGCCAACGCCGGCATCGTCGTCGGCATCACGCCCGCGGATTTCGGCAGCACACATCCGCTCGCGGGCATCGCGTTGCAACGCGAATTGGAAGAAAAGGC
>DASPRK010000037.1:0-2232 GCA_035624495.1 Methylomirabilis sp. (SeqCode)
GCTGGTGGATTCGTTCGCGAAATGGCGCGTGATCGATCCGCTCAAATACTACCTGACGGTGGGCGGCACCGAGACCGGCGCGCGATTGCGGCTCGAGCAGGTGATCAACAGCGGTTTGCGCGACGAAGTCAATAAGCGCACCGTCCAGAGCGTTGTATCCACCGATCGCGCCAAAATCATGCAGCTTGTCACCACCGCCGCCGACAAGGCGGCGCGCAGCTTCGGCATCGAAGTGGTGGACGTGCGGCTGCAACGCGTGGATCTCCCGGATGAGGTCAGCCAGTCGGTGTATCAGCGCATGAAGGCGGAACGTTCGCGCATCGCCAACGAACTGCGCGCACAGGGCGCGGAGGCGGCGGAAAAGATCCGCGCCGATGCCGAACGCCAGCGCGAAGTGCTGCTGGCGCAGGCGTACGGCAAGGCGGAGCGGATCCGCGGCGAGGGCGACGCCACGGCGGCCGCGCTCTACGCCGCCGCCTACAACCGCGCTCCCGAGTTCTATTCGTTCTACCGCAGCCTCAACGCCTACAAGGAAAGTTTTCAAAACAAAGAAGACATCATGATCGTCGATCCGAGCTCGGATTTCTTCCGTTACATGAAGAAACCCGGCCGGTAGACGTCCTCGCCGGGGAAGGTTATGTGGCAAGACTTGTGGCTCGCGCTGGCCCTGTTGCTGATTCTGGAAGGTATTTTGCCCTTTCTCAGCCCGGACGGGTTGCGCAAGGCACTGGCGGCGATTCACCAGCTGAGCGATTCGCAGCTGCGTTTTGCCGGCCTGACCAGTATGCTGCTCGGCTTGGTTTTGCTTTATATCGTTCACCACTGATTGAGGCCACTGAAAATCTCGCTTTTTGTCTTTATACTTCGTTGCGGCTTGTCGGTACCGTTTGCCTACCACCGTGTATGCCGCGCCGCGTCTAAAGCCAAACTGTTCGTTATTCAGCGGTCGCAATAAATTTTGAAACTTCTATGTCCACCAAAGACCGCTGGTTGCTGCCCGAAGGTGTAGACGAGCTTCTGCCCGCCGAGGCCAGGCGCGTGGAGGAGATGCGCCGTCGCCTGCTCGACCTGTTCGCGACCTGGGGTTACGAGCTGGTCATGCCGCCGCTCATCGAGTACCTGGACTCGCTGCTGACGGGTGCCGGGCGCGACCTCGACATCCAGACGTTCAAGCTCACGGACCAGCTGACCGGGCGCCTCATGGGCGTACGGCCGGACATGACGCCGCAGGCGGCGCGCATCGACGCGCACTACCTCAAGCGCAACGCGCCGGTGCGCCTGTGTTACGCCGGCTCGGTGTTGCGCACGCGGCCGGAAGAGTTCGGCGGTTCGCGCGAGCCGCTGCAACTGGGCGCCGAGCTGTACGGTCACGCGAGTCCCGACGCCGATGCCGAGATGCTGAGCCTGATGATCGAGGCCCTACGCGTCGCCGAGTTGCCCGATCCGCACATCGACCTCGGCCACGTCGGCGTGTTCCGCGGCCTGGCAACCCAGGCCGGAATGAGCGCCGATCAGGAAACCGAATTGTTCGATGCGCTGCAGCGCAAGGCGCGCAGCGAAGTCGAGACCCTGCTCGCCACGAGCGACATTGCCCCCGCGCTCAAGCGCCAGTTTGGCGGCTTGCTCGATCTCAACGGTGGTCCGGAAGTTCTGGCGGCGGCGCGCGAACGGCTGCAGGGCGCGCCGGCGGCGGTCGCGCGCGCGCTCGATGAATTGGAGACGGTCGCCGCTCGCGTGGCACGGCGCGGCGGCGGCGCGCCGGCGCCGTGTTTCGACCTGGCGGAACTGTCGGGATATCACTATTACACCGGCGTGGTGTTCTCGGCGTTCGTGCCCGGACACGGGCGTGCCGTCGCGCGCGGCGGGCGCTATGACGGCATCGGACGCGCCTTCGGACGGAGCCGGCCGGCCACCGGTTTCGGCTCCGATCTGCGCGAGTGGCTGCGGTTGTCGTCCGCGACCGTGGCGCCGCTCGTGGGCATTCTGGCGCCGGACGATCCGGACCCCGCGCTGGCGGCTGAAGTCGCGCGTCTGCGCGGTGCTGGCGAACGCGTGGTGATGCGGCTTGCGGGCGAAAAATCCGCCGCGGCTGAGTTCGGCTGCGATCGTCAATTGATCAATCAAAACGGCCGTTGGGTCGTTCAACCTATCAAATAAATCGAGCAGGGCATCATGGCCAAGAACGTCGTCGTGGTCGGCACCCAGTGGGGTGACGAAGGCAAGGGGAAAATC
>DASPRK010000235.1:0-22108 GCA_035624495.1 Methylomirabilis sp. (SeqCode)
GGAAAGCGAAGCGCTGGCGAAGAGCCCGCGATAGCCGGGGTAGGGGACCCCGGCGTAGAGTCACGGTGGCGCCTCTCAGCCGCAGGACGGTCGCGGCCAAACGACACGCCGCGAGTCCCGAGGGCGTTTGGCGCACGGGACATGCCAAACGTTTACTGAGGGCCGCGGCACTACACTTTCTTGAGGTCAGAATACTACTGAGCGGATCTGTTGTTTTCGTAGGCAACAAACTTGCCGTTCTTTTTCTGCTTTTCGCGGCCCGAGAACGCGCATCAATGCTGTGGGGTATCTCGGCGTTACTGGCAAATGTGGTTTGTTTTGCAACGTTCCGGTCCTGGATTCCGTGATTGATGGTAACCGTGATTATCGACAAACTGAAAAATTGATTATGGCGCGAGTGAAAGTCTACAGCACCGGAATATGCCCTCTTTGTCAGAAGGCCAAGCACCTGCTCACGAAGTGGAACATCCCGTTCGACGAGGTGCGCGTGGACGTCGACAAGAGCAAGTTGCGCGAGTTCGCGGAGGTCACGAACGGCGCGCGCACGGTGCCGCAAATCGTGATCGATGGCAAATGCATCGGCGGGTTCGACGATTTGACGGAACTGCACATGGAGGGCAGCTTGGACAAGTTGGTCGAGCCGCCGGCAGTCGGTTAGGTTTGTTTCTCACCCGTAGTGCGCAGCGTGTTACGGGAATCCTTCCGGGTTATTTCTTCGAGCGGGCCACGGTGGTGGCGGCGGTCGCGAGCGCAATGACCGCGCCGAACAGCGTAATTCCGAAAAGACTGATCCAGTCCGAGATTTCCCGGGGCGCAAACAGACTGCCGAGCTGGGCGGGCAGGTCAAATGGCAGGCTCGGCTGGAGGCGCTGTTGTTTGAACGCCTCGAGCAAAGCCACGGACAGCGCCGCCATGGCAAAACTGACGGCGCCGCCGATCGCGGCACGCCACGCCAGACGCGCGGGCGTCAGCGGGCGCGGGTGTATCTCAGCCAACCCTTCGATGGTCGGCTCCCGCACTCCAAGAGGCGAGAACCGTTGCAGCATCAGCATGCCCGGGACGCCAATCGCGATCGAAAACAGGAAGAAATCGTGCCAGCCGATGGCATCCACCATCACGCCGGTGACGGGCCCGGCGAGGATGCGCGGCAGGGCGAAGAGGCTGGAGAACAGCGCGTACTGGGTGGCGGAGAACTGCTTCATGGTCATGCGCAGCAGCAGCACGCCGAAGGCGCCGGTGCCCATGCCGGTGGTAAGGCTTTCGAATCCGATGGCGCTGTACATGAGCGGACGGTTGAGGCCGATGTCGGCGATCAGCACGTAACCGAAATTGGACGCGATCTGGAGCGCGCCAAATACCCACAGCGCATGACCCAGGCCCATGGCGGTGGTAAGCATGCCGCCGAGAAAGGTACCGGCCAGCGTCGCAATCAGCCCTATGGTGGCGGTGGCGATGCCGACGTCGATGTCGTTGAAACCGGTCTGCACCAGGAAGGGCCGAACTAGCGCGCCGGCCAAGTTGTCCGCCAGTTTGTACAGCACCACGAACGCGAGCAGCTCGAGCGCCCGGCGCTTGGCGAGAAAACTCACGAACGGGTCCCACACCGCCTCGCGCAACGAGCGCGGTCCGCCCAGCTGGTCCGTCGCCGGCCGCGGCGCGAGCAGCGTCACGCCCATCATCGGCAGATAAAACAGGGCGATAAGGGTGAACATCAGCGGCCACGACCACATGCCTGCGAGAGTGATCGCGAGGCCGCCGGCGACGAACATGGCGGCGCGATAGAGCGCCGTGCGTGCCCCGACCGCAATTCCCTGTTCATGCGGTTCGAGGATCTCCACCGCGTAGGCGTCGATGGCGATGTCCTGGCTCGCGGAGGCGAACGCGATTGCCAGCGTCAGGCTGCCGATGATCCAGATCGCCTCGGGCCGACCGGCGACGCCGCCGAGGATCAGCGTCAGCACCAGCAGTCCAATCTGCGCGAGCAGCGTCCAGCCAAGCTTGCGGCCGAGCCGACGGAACGTCAGCGAGTAACGGTCCATGAACGGTGACCACATGAACTTGAAGCTCCACGGCGCCTGCGCCAGTGTGAACAGACCGATGATCCGGATGTCCACACCTTCGCGCGCAAGCCAGGTAGGAATCGCGATCCACACCAGGCCCAAAGGGAGTCCCGAGGAAAATGACAGCAGGCTGACCGCGGCGGTGCGGCGACTGCGCAGGGCCAGCCACACGGCGCGCCAGGACGAGAGCCGGTTGCTCATGCCAATAAGAATCCTGCCACCCTTACCTCGGTTTTGCGTTGGCGGCCGGAACGGGCCGACGTGCCGGATTGATTAAGGAGTGGACCGAAGCGGAAGGGAGACATGGGCTATCCGTTTGGACTGGCGTGATCTCTGGGCTCGTAAAGGCGTCAGTGGTGTTTTTTCAATTATTCGGTCGGTCCGGAACGAGTATTTTCATGCGGATAACAGATCATCCTCATCTTACACCGCTTTGACGACAACACGCCGCCCGCTCTGGAGGATATCCTTGAGATGGGCCTGAAATAAAACCGCCCGCGGCTGCAATAAACGTCATTGGCTCGCTGAATCTGGACAGCTTTGTTTCGATTTGTCGATTCCGTGTTTTTTCTTAACCCCTTGATTGTAAAGCCGTAGAACTAGGTGGCATAGCTCTTGCAACTTTGCACCCCGAGTCAACGATTTTTTACTTCAGGGAGTGGGTCATGTTTGCCAGCAACAAGGATAAATACACGCGTCGTTTTCGAGCCACCGTAGCTTATGCCGTGTACGGTGCAATGTGCCTGTTGATCTCGGTGCCGGCCTCGGCGGCGGTGTCAGATTCGGCTTTTCCCGCCGTACAGATCCCTTCGGATTCGAACCCGGTGGAAAACACCGTCGGCTCGGACAAGGTCGCTTTGGTGCAGTACAACAGCGGACATCGCAACGAAGCCGTGCGGATGTGGCGGTCGCTGGCGGAGCAGGGCGATGCCGAGGCGCAATTCACCTTGGGCGTTCTCTACAACCGCGGTGGCAATGGTGTAAACAAGGATATGATCGAAGCCGTCCGTTGGTATCGCAAAGCGGCGGATCAGGGGCACCCCATTGCCCAGTACAACCTGGGCATTCTCTATGCGACCGGCACAGGCGTCGTCCGCGACGTGAACGCCGCAATTCAGTGGTGGCGCATGGCGGCACTTCAGGGCCATGTCGAATCACAGTTCAATCTGGGCCTGTTTTATGCCGAAGGAACGAGCGTGAAGCAGGACCCGGCGGAAGCGGTCAAGTGGTGGAACATGGCTGCGAAACAAGGTTATGCGGCGGCGCAATTCAATCTGGGCCTGATGTACATGAAGGGCGATGGCGTGGACGAGAACCAGGATGAAGCGGTTCGCTTGTGGAGATTGTCGGCGAATCAGGGTTTCACCCAGGCGATCGGTCTGCTCAAAATCCTGCACCTCGATCAATAAGTCCCCGGTAGTTAAGCTTGCCCATGTCTGGCGGCGCTCACTCCGCCGCCGAATTTAGGATCGTCAATTCCACCGATAAATCACCTGATCTACGTGTCAACCTGAGGCAGCGCCACACTTGCTGTGCCACCGAGTGCGCGCGCGTTAGAAAAGTAAAAAAGCAAATTAAATCAATAAGAAAGAATAATATTTTACAGGCCAGTTGCAGACTAGCACGAGAATCAGCACAATGACTGGCAGGGATTTAAATCCATTAACGGATTAAAAACCTTTAACAAGTTTTAACACTAAGAGGCACTGAGGAGGAGAAATCCAATGAAGTCCATTAAAAAGCTTAGCCAGCTTTTCGTCCTGGCTTTTGCGTTTGTACTCGGGCTCGGCAATGCCCATGCGGCGGATGAGTATGGAATTTTCGAGCGCATTCTGGAGGCGTCGGGCTCGTTCAACGACACCACGGCGGCGCTGGAAAAAGCTCTTGCCGAATCCAAGTTCACCCTGCACGCGAAACGCGACCTGACTTACACCGACAAGGTGCAGCAGGCCCGCGTCTACATCATCACGTCCCCAGCTTATATGGAAGCCGCCAAAGCTGAATCGCCCGACACCATCTCGGCGCAGATTCTGCGCATTGGCGTGTACGAATACGGCCCGGGCAAGAAGGTCCATATCGACATTACCAACCCGGTTGCGCACGCGATGGTGTTCTACTTCGGCTCTAAGAACTACGACAAGCTCGTGGCCGCGGCGAGAACGACTGAACAGGAACTCAAGGATGTCGCGGCGAAGGTTCCGGGCCAGGCCGTAGCCGTGCAGCTCGAGCCGATCCGCAGCGAGAGCGCGCTGAACAAGTTCAACGGTGACGGGCCGGCCAAAATGATGGCCAAGTGGCGCAACTGGAAGGAAAGCCAGAACTTGGTGTTCAGCGACAAGCCCGAGAACTTCGAGGCCGTCGTAGCCCGCGTGGAGAAGGCATTGCGCGCGAGCCAGGATAAGGGCGTGGATGACTCTTCCGGGTGGCAACTGTTGAGCAAGATTCCCGTGGGGACCAATGCGGTCTACTTTGGCATCACTAACGATTACACCGAGAACAAGTGCATCCGCATCAACTCCGACTTCCGCAGCGAAGGCAAGTCCAAGGATGCGCCGTACCCAGGTGTGGACCACGCGCCGGCCATGCCGATGGAAGTTCTCGTCATCAATGACGGCAAGAACGTGAAGGTGGTTCAGTACGGCGAGATGTGGCGCATGCAGCTGTACTTCTGGGACTCAGGTTACATGGCTTTTGCCAAGAATACCCTGATACCGAGCATCATCTTCTCGTCCATCGATACAACTTTGAATTCAACTGCATCCGCCAAGTAACCGTTTTACCGGGTTGAAACGCAAGCCGGAGGGGGCAACCCCTCCGGCTTTTTATTTCGCGCGAAGAAATTTTGGTGCTGCGAACGGCGGTTTGACTATGAATCGAGCCGCAGCGGCTGGTTGATCTTGCGCAGCATGTTGCGGATGACAAGCTGTTGGTTTTCCAGGTTCTGACGACTGGACTCGAGCTCGGCGATGCGGTCTTTAAGATTGTCGAAATCCTCATGCACCTTCTTCAGGCTATCGAGGCGTTGATCCATGAGGATTTTATGTTCACGCACCTGAACCAGGATCGGGGCCATGATGGCCTTGCTCCAACCGCGCGCCGCGTTCTGACACTCGTTCAAGATTTCCCGCGCGCGGCCAGCCAAGGTGACAAAAAATTTCTGCACCACGAAGTGCTGCTCCATGATGATCATCAGCGGGCTGTTCCGGAATGCTTCCGCTTCTTCGTACAGTTTCTGCAACTGGCTGCGGAAAGGCAGCAGTGAAAAGTTGATCGGCTTGATCTTCGCCAGTCCGTGCTCGCTGTGAAACTTGTTGTAAATGGCCTGAATCAGGCTGCGGATCTGCTGCGTTTGCCTGTTGGCCTTTTCCATCGTTTCCAGCGCCCCATCGAACAGAGTCTTCATTCCTTCGCGCAGGCCCGGCGTGGTCCAGGAGGCCGACATTGTCTGGCGAGTTTCCCCTGCCAACTCATCGAACGCGTCGACACTGAGGTAGTCGAGCAGTATCTTGACCTGATCGGACAGCACGGCGCGCGTATTCTGAAAGCTGGCTAGCGTTTGATCGTAGGCGTGTTTTTCATCCCGCAATCGGTTGACCAGGCCCTGGATTGCCTCGCGGTTTTCTCCATCGAGCGCATGCAGTTCCTCGATCTGGTTGGATACCGCGGTCAACCTGGCGTCGATCATGGCATTGGTGGTTTCCACCATGGACCCGATGTCATGTATCACCCGCTGGCGCAATAACTCCTGGCGTGCCGACAACAAATCGCTCGACAGTTTATCTTCGAGCAATGGCAAGCCGCTGCGTTCGATCAGTGCATGATCCGACTTTATTTTCCCCAGCAAGCCTTTTTGGGCGGACACCGCGAAGACCTGATTCTTGCTGATACCCAGAGTGCGCGCGGTCTCCTGCGTTTGGCGTGCCACCGCGGCTGTGATCATGGCGTCGTTACTTAGTTCATCCCACAAGGCGTCGATCTTGTTCAGCACCACGATGCGCCCTTCACTTTTGTTTCCTTTAGTGGCGCAGACGTGATGGTTCCAGACTTCCAAGTCGGTTTTGGTGACACCGATATCGGCGGCCAACACGAATAAAACCGCCTGAGCGCTCGGCAGCATGCCGAGAGTCAATTCTGGTTCGGTGCCTAGTGCGTTGAGGCCGGGTGTATCGAGGACCACGAGCCCCTGCTTCAGGAGCGGATGCGGATAATTGACGATGGCGTGGCGCCAGGCCGGAATCTCGACCGTCCCGTCGGTATTGAGCAGATGATGCGTCACGGTCGCATCCGGATGATACAGCCCGATCTGTTCAGCGTAATCTGCGCTCACCGATTTGGTTTTGACGATTTCCTGGAAGGTTTCCGTCATCTTCCTCGGTGATTCGAGTTCCAGCGGGAACACGACCCAGGCATCGGGTCGGCGTTTGTATTCGGAGATGGTCGTTGCCGTTTGACGTGTTTCGATGGGCAGCAGTTTGAGAGACACCGGTTCATGTTCGTCATAACGCAGCTCGGTCGGGCACATCGTGGTGCGACCCGGTTGAGATGGCAGCAAACGTTGTTTGAGGTCGGCGAAAAAGATGGCGTTGATGAGTTCGGTTTTGCCGCGAGAAAACTCGGCGGCCAGTGCGATCGTCAACTTGTCGGAACGAAGTGCATCGATCAGCTCGTAAATCTGCAGGTCTTCTTCACCGCTCGCGAGCCCGTGGCCTTCGACCCACGTCTGGTATTCGTTGATAATTTCGATGAGTTCGTCGCGCCAGCATTTGTAATTATCGAGTCGCCGGCTGAATTCATTAATGGCCAACCGGGGCCGGTCTTTTTGCCTTTGCGCGCTGATCATTATATTGAATACCACGTGAATACAGGTGGTTAGAATATAATCTTAATTAAAAACTATATCTAGTCCCCCTAACCTCATAATCGGGGTAGCCGGAAAGGCGGGAATAAGGACCCGGGAACCGGTCTAGGATGCATGCCAGTCGAGGTTTTCCGGGAGCTTTTTCGGCGTGTGGATGCGCAGAAGTTTGCGCTTGGAGGTCTCGCCCCGCAGCAGCGTGACTTGGCTCTTGGGCACGTCGAAAAGCTTGGCGAGCAAGGAAATCAGGTCAGTGTTGGCTCGGCCCTCGAGCGGCGGGGCGGTCAGGCGGATCTTGAGATGATCCCCAATTACCCCGGCCACGGCCGCGCGGCTCGCGTGTGGCTGGACCTGAACTTGCAAGATGAGGTCAGGTCCGTCCCAGCGAAACCAGCCCATGGTCAGCGCAACAGATGTGCCAGCGCGAGTTGCAGCAACTGCAGCCCCACGAGAACTACAATCGGTGAGAGATCCAGCCCACCCACGGGAGGTACCAGCCGCCGCGCCGGGCGCATCAACGGCTCCGTGAGACTCACCAGCAGGTCGCCCGCGGGATTGCGGTGCATCCCGTAAGGCATGAACCAGCTCAGGACGACGCGCACAAGAATAGCGAAGAAATAAACGTTGATCGTCAACCGCAGCAGCTCGACCACGGCGGCCAGGATGACGACCGAAATATCCGGCGCAAAGTTCGTGAGCCAGAAGACCGCATAGGTTTCGACGGACTGCAGGATCAGTAGCAGAACGATCGACGCCAAGTCCACTCCGTAGAGCCCGGGAATGAGGCGTCGCAGCGGTTTGAGCAAGGGGTTGGTCAGCGCAACTAGAAATTGGGAGATGGGATTGTAGAAGTCAGCGCGCACCAGTTGAAACAAGAAGCGCAAAAGGACGGCCAGGATATAAAGGCCAAAAATGACCTGAATGATCAGAACCGCCGCGTCTGTCAGAAATGAGTTCATGCCTTCTTTCCGAACATATCGGCGATTTCCCGGGCGCGATACACCGCCGACTGAACCGCGTTCTTGAACAGACGACGGAGGCCGCCGTCCTCGAGCACTTTGACTGCCTGCTCGGTTGTGCCCCCGGGCGAGGTCACGCGGCGACGCAACAACGCCGGTTCCTCGTGGCCTTCCAATGCCATCTTGGCGGCGCCGAAGGCGGTCTCGAGCGTCAGCAGCCGCGCCTGTTTCGGATCGAGTCCGGCCTCGATGCCCGCCTGTTCTAGCGCTTCCATGACGAGGAAGAAGTAGGCCGGTCCGCTGCCGGACAGGGCGGTTACCACGTCGATCAGGTATTCGTCTTCGAGCCAGACCGTCACGCCTACGGCGCGCAGGATCGATTCGGCCTGATCGCGCATTTTTGCATCCACTCGCCGGTTGGCATACAGGCCGGTGGCGCCGCTGCCGATCAGTGCGGCGGTATTGGGCATGGCGCGCACCAGCGGCAACCCCCCGCCGAGCCAACGCTCGATGTCTTCCAGCCGCACGCCGGCGGCTATGGAGATCACGAGCGGTTTTTTCTGCTGGACTGTAGTGGCGACCGCTTTGGCCGCCTCGGCCAGGACTTGTGGCTTTACCGCCAGCACTAGGAGGTCCGCCTGTGTGGCGACGAGCGTGTTGTCGCTGAAGGTCTTGGCTCCGAGGACATTTTCGATGGTCCGGCGCTGATCGTTATCGGGATCGGAAAGGATGACCCGATCGCGGCTCCAGCCGTTCCGAACCAGCCCGGAAGCCAGACTGCGCGCCATGTTACCTGCACCGATGAATCCCACCAGAGGGTGTGCCGCATTCGTGGAAGTGGAGGCCATGGCCGACCAAGTTTAAAACGCCGGTCGCGTGAACGGAATCCCGGTGAGCCTAAATCATTGAGGAAATGCCAGATTTCACTGGTTTTGCTGGACAAGCAGGTGCTATCGGTGTTTGCAGGAGGGGCCGGTATGGACTAAAAATTATCCAAGGGCCGAATTTACAACGTTTTTAACCATCCGCCGACCCGGAGACTCGAAATGGATATCGCCGAACTGCTGGCGTTTGCCTTCAAACAGAACGCCTCCGACCTGCATTTGTCGGCAGGCCTGCCGCCGCTGATTCGCGTGGACGGCGACATCAAGCGCATCAACGTGGATCCGCTAGACGACCGGACTGTCCACAACATGATCTACGACATCATGACGGACAAGCAGCAGAAGGACTACGAAGAGTTCCTCGAAACCGACTTCTCCTTCGAGCTGCCCAATATCTCGCGTTTCCGTGTCAACGCCTTCAACCAGCAGCGCGGACCGGCCGCCGTATTCCGGACCATTCCCTCGAAGGTGCTGACACTGGAGCAGCTGAATTGTCCGGCTGTGTTCAAACAGATTTCCGACCAGCCGCGCGGTCTGGTGTTGGTTACCGGTCCGACCGGATCCGGTAAATCCACCACGCTCGCGGCCATGATGAACCACATCAATGAGACGCGTCACGAGCATATTCTCACTATCGAGGATCCGGTGGAGTTCGTGCACACGAGCAAGAACTGCCTCATCAACCAGCGCGAGATCGGCAAGGACACCCTCGGATTCAACAACGCGCTGCGTTCGGCGTTGCGCGAGGACCCGGACGTCATCCTGGTGGGTGAAATGCGCGACCTCGAGACGATACGCCTGGCGCTGACCGGGGCCGAAACCGGGCACTTGGTGTTCGGTACCCTGCACACCAGTTCGGCCGCCAAGACCATCGACCGCATCATCGACGTGTTCCCGGCGGCGGAAAAGGACATGGTGCGCGCGATGCTATCGGAGTCGTTGCGCGCGGTAATTTCGCAGACGCTACTGAAAAAACTCGGCGGGGGACGCGTGGCGGCGCACGAGATCATGATCGGCACGCCGGCCATCCGCAATCTTATTCGCGAAAACAAGGTGGCGCAGATGTATTCGTCGATTCAGACTGGTCAGAATGTCGGCATGTCGACACTGGATCAGTGTCTCCAGGACTTGGTGCGTACGCGCCAGGTACACGTGGACGAAGCACGTTCGGTGGCGGTGAACAAGGATCTGTTTACGACTTCGGCGATGATGACTGCCGGGAGCAAGGCAAAATGAATTTCAGCGACCTGCTCAAGCTCATGAAGCACAAGAAGGCTTCTGACCTGTTCATCACGGCCGGCGTCCCGCCTTCCATCAAAGTGGACGGCAAAATCATGCCGGTAACCAAGCAGGCGCTCACGCCGGAGCAGTCGCGCGCTTTTGCCTACGGAATCATGAACGAAGATCAACGGCGCCAGTTCGAGGCGCATAACGAGTGTAACTTCGCGATCGCGCCGCAGGAAATCGGCCGTTTTCGCGTGAACGTCTTCATGCAGCAGCAACGGGTCGGCATGGTGCTGCGTACCATCAATACCGAGATCCCGCGCTTCGACGACTTGCATTTGCCGAAGGTGCTGGCGGACCTGGCGCTCACCAAGCGCGGTTTGATCCTCTTCGTGGGCGGTACCGGTTCGGGTAAGTCTACCTCGCTCGCCGCCATGATCGGTTACCGCAACGAGTACAGTTACGGCCATATCCTCACGATCGAGGATCCGGTCGAATTCGTTCACGACCACAAGAACTGCATCGTGAATCAGCGCGAGGTCGGCGTGGATACTGTGTCCTACGAGGTGGCGCTCAAGAATGCCATGCGCCAGGCGCCGGACGTGATTCTGATCGGCGAAATCCGCTCGCGTGAGACCATGGACCTCGCCATCCAGTTCTCCGAAACCGGTCACCTATGCTTGTCCACGCTGCACGCGAACAACGCCAACCAGGCGCTCGATCGCATCATCAACTTTTTTCCCGAGGAGAAGCGCAACCAGTTGCTGATGGATCTCGGTCTCAATCTGAAGGCGATTGTCTCGCAGCGCCTGATTCCGATGAAAAGCGGCAAGGGCCGCGTGCCGGCGGTGGAGGTCATGATCAATTCGCCACTCATCGCCGATCTCATCATGGAAGGCAAGATTCCCGAAATCAAGGAACTTATTGCCAAGTCGACCGAGGCGGGCATGCAGACCTTTGACCAGTCGCTCTTCAACCTGTACGAGACCGATCTCATCTCATACGACGATGCCCTGCGCAATGCCGATTCGGTCAACGACGTCCGGTTGCGTATCAAGCTCGAGGGCAAGGACTCGAAATCCCACGAGTTGGGAGAGTCGATGCGTAATGTTACATTCAAGTGACTGACTCGGTTCCGCACCAAAATAGAAGGCCCTGATGGGCCGTTTATTTTGGTAGGCGTCGCTGGATCGTTCCGGTCGCGAACTGGCCCCAGACCCGAGCTACCCCGAGCGATCGTACTGTAACAAGATCGCTTGTTTCTACGATAAAGCCAGCTATAGTGCGCGCGTCATTCGGAGCTTTCCGTGCGTCTATTTTCTATTCTGCAATCCGCCCGTGCGCCGCTGGACCTGCCGAACCGCTGGGACATTGTTGTGTTCCCGGCGCTCTTTGGCCTGATCTTCCTGCTGGCCTGGGGCACGCACCAGATGGCGGCGCCGTACAGCCTGGGAGAGCCGATCCAGATCAGTCTCGATCCCGCGGCGCTGCCACAATACGCCGCCCGCACGGTCCTGCGCATGGCGGTGGCGATGGTATTATCGCTCGTATTCACCCTGACCTATGCCACCCTGGCGGCCAAGTACCGGCGCGCCGAACAGGTGATGGTTCCCCTGCTCGACGTGCTGCAATCGGTGCCGATCCTGGGATTCCTCTCGATCACGGTACTGGGCTTCATCCGGTTGTTTCCGGGAAGCCTGCTCGGCCCCGAGGCCGCCGCGATTTTCGCCATTTTTACATCGCAGGCCTGGAACATGGCCTTCAGTTTCTATCACTCGCTGCGCATTATCCCCCGGGAGCTGTATCAGGTGGCCGCGGTTTTCCAGCTTTCGAGCTGGCAGCGATTCTGGAAACTGGAGGTCCCGTTCGCCCTGCCCAATCTTCTGTGGAACGCCATGATGTCCGCCTCCGGAGGCTGGTTTTTCGTGGTCGCCTCCGAGGCCATCAGCGTCGCCGGACATGATATCCTGTTGCCAGGTATCGGTTCGTATATTGCCGTGGCTATCCAGCAGCAGGATCTGACGGCGATCGGCTACGCGATCGAGACCATGCTGCTGGTGGTCCTGGTGACCGATCAGTTGGTGTTCCGCCCTCTCGTGGCCTGGGCCGACCGTTTCAAGTTCGAGCAGGCCAGTCTGGGAGAGGCGCCAACTTCGTGGGTGCTGACCCTGCTGACACGCACGAATCTGCTGCGGCGCCTGCTCGTAGTGCCTGCCTGGTTCTGGGAATGGTCGGTGCGGCAGTTCCGGCGACTACCCGCGAAGCCGTTCCTGCCCCGTTTGCGGTTGCGGATCACGCGTCGCGAGGCGCGTCGACTCGATCGACTGTGGAACTGGTTCCTGGTCGTTGCCGCGGCCGTGAGTATCGTGGTGTTGACGCGCTTCGTGGTGCGCGAGACAAGCTACGTCGAAATCGGGCATGTGTTTCTGCTGGGGTTACTTACAGCCCTGCGTGTCATCGTGTTGATACTGCTGGCGAGCGTCGTGTGGGTGCCGATCGGGGTCTGGATCGGCCTGCGCCCGCACCTGGCGCAGCACCTGCAACCCGTAGCGCTGTTTCTTTCGGCTTTCCCCGCGAACCTGCTATTTCCGCTGGCGGTCTCTCTCATCGTGATCCATCATCTCAATCCGGAAATCTGGCTGAGCCCGCTCATGATCCTCGGCACGCAGTGGTACATTCTTTTTAACGTCATCGCCGGTGCCGCCTCGATTCCCGCGGATCTGCGCGAGGTCTCCGCCAACCTCGGCTTGCGCCGCGGGGCTTGGTGGCAGCGGTTGATCCTGCCGGGCGTATTTCCGGCGTTTGTCACCGGTGTCATCACCGCCTCGGGCGGGGCCTGGAACGCTTCGGTGGTATCGGAAATTGCCAGCTGGGGCATTCACACCGTGAGCGCCACGGGTTTAGGCGCCTACATCGCACTGCAGACGGCCAGCGGCGATTACCCGCGAGTGGCGCTCGGAATCGCCGTCATGAGTCTCTACGTTGTCGCCGTGAACCGGCTGGTGTGGCGACGCCTGCATTTGTACGCCGAAAAGCATCTGACCCTGGGATGAATCATGGTCAATAGCGTCAACAACGGCGACAAGCTGATCGATCTCATCGGAGTCAACAAAAGCTTCGCGGCGCCGGAGAAAGGACGCATCGCGGTGCTGCAGGACGTCAATATCCAGGTGCGCCGAGGGGAGATAGTGGCGGTGCTCGGGCGCTCAGGCTGCGGCAAGTCCACGCTGCTGCGCATCATCTGTGGTCTCACAACGGCTTCGAGCGGCAAGGTGCTGTATCGCGGCAGATCGGTTCGCAAACCGGTACCCGGGATCAGCCTGGTGTTTCAGTCGTTCGCGTTGTTTCCCTGGCTCAACGTACTGGGCAATGTCGAACTCGGCCTGGAGGCGCAGAACGTGCCGCCGGCCGAGCGGCGCGAGCGGGCGCTCGCGGTGATCGACATGATCGGTCTCGACGGTTTCGAGTCGGCCTATCCGAAGGAGCTGTCCGGTGGAATGCGCCAGCGCGTGGGCTTTGCGCGCGCGCTCGTAGTCAATCCCGACGTACTACTGATGGACGAGGCGTTTTCTTCGCTCGACGTACCGACCGCGGAGACGTTGCGTACCGACCTTTTGGACCTGTGGGTTGAGCATCTCATCCCCACGCAGGCGATCCTCATGGTGTCGCACAACATCGAGGAGGCGTTACTGCTCGCCGACCGCATCGTGATCTTCGAGGCCAACCCCGGACGGGTGAAAGCCGAGGTGCCGATCACGCTCAAGCACCCGCGCGACCGCGAATCGGTGGTGTTCCGCCAGCTGGTCGAACGCGTGTACACCATCATGACCACGCCGGTAGTGCCGAGCGAGGCGGAACTGGCGCGACTGGCCCGACCCACCATCGGTCACCGATTGCCGCGGGTGACCGTGGCGCAGATGACCGGCGTGCTCGATGTGATCAACCAGCCGGCCAACGCCGGCAGCATCGACCTTCCGGTGCTCGCCGAAACGCTGCAGATGGAGGTCAACGATATCTTCCCCATCCTCGAGGCCCTGGAGTTGCTCGACTTCGCCCATGTTGCCGGCCGACGCGTGACTCTCATGCGTCATGGGCGCGCCTTTGCCGAGGCGGATATCCAGCGGCGCAAGGTGATCTTCGGCGAGCACCTGTTGCGGCGCGTCCCGCTCGCTGCCCACATTCGACGGGTGCTCGATGAACGGCCTTCGCAACGCGCGCCGAGCAGCCGTTTTCTGCGCGAACTGGAGGATTATCTGCCGGAGCAGGACGCCGAGGGCGTGCTTGAGGTGATTATCGACTGGGGCCGCTACGCGGAGCTTTTTGCCTATGACTCGGAGGCCGGCATCTTCAGCACCGAGAACCCCGGGGCGGAGGTCGAGACCTAGCGTCGCGACGCCGCTTCAGGGCGGTGGCCATAGACAACACGGCCGCCTATCAGCGTGTGCATCACGCGACCGCGAAATTCCCAGCCGAGGAAAGGTGTATTGCGACCGCGCGAAATGAGCGCGTCCCCCGCTAACACCCAATGCGCGTTGGGGTCGAATATACATACATCGGCCGTGGCCCCGACACCCAGATGGCCGGCATCGGCGCCGATGATCTGCGCCGGCTTGTGGGTCAGGAGCGCGATCGCTTCGGAAAGCGTGAGCAGATTCTCGTCCACCAGCCTGAGCGTCAGCGGCAACAGGGTCTCGAGCGCCGACATGCCGGGTTCCGACTGGGCGAACGGTGCGAGTTTTGCGTCCGGCTCGTGCGGCTGGTGGTCGGAGCAGACGGCGCCGATCACGCCGCGTTTGAGCGCCTGGCGCAATCCCTGACGATCCTGCTTGCTGCGCAGCGGCGGACGCACATGACACTGGGTGTTGAAATCACCGATGTCGTGCTCGGTGAGGTGCAAATGATGCGCGGTGACATCGGCGCTGACGGGCAGTCCTTGCCGTTGCGCCTCGGCGATCATGGTCACGGCCCGACGGCTTGAGAGATTGCAGAAATGCGCGCGGCAACCGGTCTGTTCGATCAGCGCCAGATCGCGCGCCACGCCCACGGTCTCGGCCGCCTCCGGGATGCCGGGCAAGCCCAGGCGAGTGCCCACTTCGCCCTCGTGCACACAGCCGTGGTTGCGCAACCACGGATCTTCCGCGTGCAAGAACACGGTGAGATCGAGCGTGGCGGCATATTCCATCGCGCGGCGCATCACCAGCGTATCGGTGACAGGCACGAGTCCGTTGGTGACGCCGACACAGCCGGCTTCATCAAGCGCCTCCATGTCGGCGAGCCGTTTGCCTTCGAGGTTCTGGGTGAGCGCGCCCAGGGGGTGGATGAATGCGAGACCGAAGCGCCAGGCGCGGGACTGGATCATCTGCGCCATCGCCGGCGTGTCGATAACCGGATGCGTATCCGGCGGGCAGCATAGGGTGGTGATCCCGGCGGCGACCGCGGCATGAACTTCGGATTCGATCGTGGCCTTGTATTCCAGCCCCGGCTCGCGCAGCCGGGCGCGCAGGTCGACAAGGCCCGGGCAAATGATCCGCCCGCCGGCATCGATGGTCTTGCCGGCCTTGAAGCCGGACGGCGCCGTGCCGACACCAGCGACGAAACCCTTGTCGTCGACGTAGAGATCTTTCTTGCCGTCGACGCCGTTCGCCGGGTCGATGAGGTGTCCGCCTTTGATCAAGAGACCCATGTTTAGCGTCTTCCTTTCGCGGGTTCGGCGGAACCGCCCATGATCAGCGCCATTACCGCCATGCGCACGGCGATGCCATAGGTGACCTGGGGCAGAATTACGGATTGCGACCCGTCGGCCACGGCCGAATCGATTTCCAGACCGCGATTCATTGGGCCCGGATGCATCACGATCGCGTCCTTCGCGGCGCGGGCCAGCTTGACCGGGGTCAGGCCGTAGAGATTGAAGTATTCCTGTTCGCTCGGGATTAGCGCCCCCTGCATGCGCTCGCGCTGCAACCGCAGCATCATGACCACGTCCACGCCATCGAGACCCTCCCCCATGTCGGTGCAGGGACGCACGCCGAGATTTTCCACCGCCGTGGGCAATAGCGTTTTGGGCGCAATGACGCGCAGTTCCTTCACGCCGAGCGCATTCAGGGCGTGAATCTGCGAGCGCGCCACGCGCGAGTGCAGGATATCGCCGACGATGGCGATCTTGAGCTTTTCGAATGCACCCTTGTAGCGGCGGATGGTGAACATGTCGAGCAGCCCCTGCGTGGGGTGCGCATGACGACCGTCGCCGGCGTTGATGATGTGCACGTGCGTGGGCACGTGGTGTGCGATCAGGTGCGCGGCGCCGGATTCGGCGTGGCGAACCACGAACAGATCGGTGTGCATCGCTTCCAGGTTGCGGATAGTGTCGAGCAGGGTCTCGCCCTTGCTGGTGCTCGAGGCGCTGACGTTGAGATTGATAACGTCGGCCGATAAACGTTTGGCCGCGATTTCGAAGGTGGTACGGGTTCGGGTGCTGGACTCGAAGAATAGATTAACGACGGTCTTGCCGCGCAGGAGCGGGATTTTCTTGATCTCGCGTTCACCGACCGAAATGAAGGACTCGGCGGTGTCGAGAATTTCCAGAATGGATTGACGGGAAAGGCCTTCGATGGTCAGGAGATGGCGCAACCGACCGGCGTCATCGAATTGGAGGCCTCGTTTCACCCGTTGACCTCTTGGATGCGCAGCTCGAGTTTCTCCGGGCCGAGCAGCTTGACGTGCTGGTTCTTGCCTAGCTTGATGTGCTCGCCGACCGCCTGGGGCTCGATCGGGAGTTCGCGTCCGCCGCGCTCGATGAGGCAGGCAAGCGCCACGGAGGCCGGACGGCCGTAATCGAAGATTTCGTTCAGCGCCGCGCGTATGGTGCGACCGGTGTGCAGCACGTCGTCCACCAGGATCAGGTGCCGGTCCTCGACGTTCACCGGCAGATGCGAAGTGCGGACCTGGGGGTTCATGCCGATACGCGTGAAATCGTCGCGGTAAAACGAGATGTCGAGCGTGCCGAGCGGTTCCTTCAGCTCCAGATCCTGGTGCAACCGTTCCGCCACCCAGACACCGCCGGTGTGGATTCCGATCATGAGCGGCTGACGCTTGAGCATCGGCTGCAGCTGTTCAACCACGCGCGCCAGCGCCGCCTCGACGTCGACCGCAGCCGTCATGAGTCGTCTCCGGGGAGTTCGTTGAGGAAGGCCTGCAGGATGGTCTGCGCGGCCAACTGATCGAGTCGAGCTTTGTGGCGCCTCATGGGAACGCCCGCCTCGTTCAGGATATCGCGGGCGGCCAGCGTTGAGAGGCGTTCATCCACCATATGTACCGGCAGATTGTAGCGGTCCTGCAGGCGTTGTCCAAACGCCCGGGCGAAACGGGTCATGGGGTTGTCGCTACCGTCCATGTTGAGCGGCAGGCCCACCACCAAGGCATCCGGACGCCATTCGTTGATCAGCCGCGAAATGCCCACCCAGTCCGGGTTTTTGGCCGAACCCCGCAGGGTAGTCAGGGCCTGTGCCTGGCGCGAATGACGGCTGCCGGCGGCCACGCCGATGTACTTTTCCCCGTAGTCGAAGGCGAGAAAGGTCGCCGCCATCGGGCTTCAGGCGTGTCCGGCCTCGCCGGAGAGGGTGGTGAGATCGATGCCCATCAGCTGGGCCGCCGCTTTCCAGCGGTGTTCCACCGGCAACTCGAACAGGATGTCCCGGCTCGCCGGGCCGGAAAGCCAGGAGTTCTCGGTGATCTCGCGCTCGAGCTGCCCCGCGCCCCAGCCGGCGTAACCGAGGGCGACGAGAAATTTTTCCGGTCCGCGGTTGTGCGCAATTGCCTCGAGTATGTCGCGCGAGGTGGATACCCCGAGCGTGTCGGTCACCGACAGGGTGGATTCCCAGCTACCGATCGGCTCATGCAGCACGAAACCGCGATTGTTCTGCACCGGGCCCCCGAGATAGATGGCTGATTCGGCCGTGGCCGGTTTTTTCGCCTTGATATCGAGTTGCTCGAGGATGTCGCGCAGACGCAGATCGGTAAGACGGTTGATTACGATACCCATGGCGCCTTCCTCGGAGTGTTCGCAGATCAACGTGACGCTGCGCGCGAAATTCGGATCCGCGAGGCTCGGCATGGCGATGAGAAAGTGGTTGGCAAGCGAAATGAGATTCGTCATGGACGACAGTATCCGGCACTCCAGCGCATGGTACAAGCGCGACCGCGAGCCGGGAGCAGAGGCCCCACACAGTGGGGATGCGACCGTCGCGAGTCGGTCGCGGCGCCAAAATGAAATTGGCCAAGGCGAAGCCACACTTCGAAATTCCGCGAACGGGTTCGACCGTGCAGGCGGTGCAACCGCATCGGTTGCGCGTCAGTTTTCGCTGCTTAGTTGAGATTCGTTGAACTTCCAGGTGCGAGTGATATGCAGTACGTCGGTGTCGGCGCGGATGTCGGGGGGGAACGGCGCGAACGGGGCAGCCAGCTCGACGATGCGAATCGCAGCATCGTCCAGGATTTTCTGTCCCGAGGAACGCCGGATCGAAATGTTGTTGATGCTGCCATCGGCATTGAGTGCCACGTCGAGCAGCAGATTTCCCGTCAGATGGCGCTGTTTTGCCTCTTCGGGGTAATTGAGGTTGCCAATGCGCTCGACCTTGGCGCGCCAGGCGTCCATATAGGCTGCGTATTTGTACTCCTCGGTACGGGCATTCAAAAACATGTGCCGCGGACGCTTCTGGTACTCCTGCCAGGTGCGGCTGATCTCGGCGTTCAGGCGCGCGCGTTCCTGATCAATTTGCGCCCGCGCCATGAGTCCGAGGTTGGGCGGTTGCTGCTGCAGATCTTTTTTGTCCGGTTTAGCGTCGCGTGCCTTGATCTTGTGCGAATCCTCCTGTGTCAACAGTGTCGTGATCTCGCGCTCGGACTGCACGCGTTTCTGTGGGACGGACTGAAAGGTCGGGAAGTCGCGGTTGACCGGACTGATCTCGCGCACCGGCAGCGGATTCTTCGCGATGTCGGACGCGTCGCTGTCGCCTCCGCCATCCTGGTTCGCCTGCGCTAGAAATTCCGGATCTTTCGGACGCTTGTCGCTCGCCGTCTGTACCAGCGTGATCTCGAGCGTGGGCAGGCCCGGCAGCTCGCGCAGTTTGGGCACGGTGAAGGTCACTCCGAGGATCACGACCATATGCACCAGGAACGAACCGAACACGCTCACGCCGAGGCGGTCGTTCTGCGAGAAGCCGGAGAGAATCTGGGTTGTCATGCGCTGCAATCAGACAGGCGCGTCTGCGATCTGTACAAATGAAAAGTATATCTCAATCGTAACACCGTTCGCCGAGGCGACTTTCGCAAACCAGTCGCAGCGCCGGAAGGGGCATTCCGGCGCTGAAATTCCGGAGCACGCGCGCCAACCCGTCAGGCGCGCCGGCGCGACATCCGTGCGTCGATCACGTCGAGCAGCCGGGCACTGATATTGAGTCCATAAAGCCGGTCGAGTTCCCGGATGCAGGTCGGACTGGTGACGTTGATCTCTGTCAGGTAGTCGCCGATGACATCGAGGCCGACGAACAGCAGGCCTTTCTCGCGAAGTTGCGGGCCGACCTGCGCGCAAATCCAGCGGTCGCGTTCCGACAGCGGCACGCCGACCCCGGTGGCCCCGGCAGCGAGATTGCCGCGAGTCTCGCCCGGCGCCGGAATGCGCGCCAGCGCGTACGGCACGGGCTCGCCGTCGATCAGCAAAATGCGTTTGTCCCCCTGGGCAATTTCCGGGATGAAGCGCTGCGCCATGGCGAAACGCGTCTCGTCCGCGGTGAGGGTTTCAATGACCACATTTACATTCGCGTCGCCCGATTGCAGACGAAAAACCGAGGCTCCGCCCATCCCCCCCAGCGGTTTGAGAATAATGTCGCCGTGCTCGGCGAGAAAATGTCGTGTGCGGTCGGCCTCGCGGGTCACGAGCGTGGGCGGCGTGCACTGCGGAAACCACGCGGTGAAAAGCTTTTCATTGGCGTCGCGCAGGCTGCGCGGTCTGTTGACCACCAGCACGCCGGCGTCTTCGGCGCGCTCCAGGAGGTAGGTGGTGTAGACGTACTCCATGTCAAACGGCGGGTCCTTGCGCATCAGCACGACGTCAAGTGCGGACAGACGCTCGGTTTTCTCCTGCCCCAGATCGAACCAGCGGGCCGCGTCGTCAAACACCTTGAGCACGCGATGACGGGCGAAGGTTTCTCCGTCGCGCAGGAACAGGTCACCCTGTTCCATATAGCGGACGGACCAGCCGCGCGCCTGTGCCTCCAGCAGCATGGCGAAGGTGCTGTCTTTCCTGATGTTGATGGACTGGATCGGGTCCATCACCACGCCGAGGACGGTCATGCGTCGCTTAGGGGGTCGCCAGACGGCGTTCGCCCGTCTGCTCGCTCGGCGCGTGCGCGGTTTCGCTGGACTCGCGCGCCGCGGCCAGCAGCGCTAGGCGAGCGATCACGCCGTAGGCGTAAAAACGGTTAGGGTTGGCATCGGGCGCCTGGGAGGGATCGGGATAGCAGCACGGCCCGGCGAAGGCGAGCGGCTGGAAGTGCATGCCGGGTGCGTTGAGATTCTCGTCGGCTCGACGTTCCGTGTGCACTCGATAGAAACCGCCGATCACGTAGTGGTCGATCAGGTATACCACGGGCTCGGCCACGGCGTTCGTCGCGCCCCAGGTCTCGAAGGTGTACACCCCTTCCTGCACCATGACGTCGTGCACGGCCTGACCTTCCTTGGTGTGGGCCATCTTGTTCCGTTGCTTGCGGTTGAGCGAACGCATTTCGTCGGCGCTTTTGACCGACATGATGGCCATGCCGTAAGTGCCGGCGTCGGCTTTGACGATTACGAACGGTTCCTGATCGATGCCGTACTCGCGGTACTTCACGCGTGTTTCCTCAAGCACCTCCTCGACATTGGTGGCTAGGCACTCTTCGCCTTCGCGTTTTTCGAAATCGATCTTGCCGCAGCGGCGGAAAATCGGATCGACGAGCCATGGATCGAGTTGCACCAGATGTGCGAACTCGGTGGCGATGCGGTGGTATTGCGTGAAATGGATAGACTTGAGGCGGTTCCACCAGCCGAGCGACAGTGACGGGACCACCGGCTGTTCGAGGTTTTCAAGGATTGCCGGCGGACCGCCGGAAAGATCGTTGTTGAGCAGCACGAAACAGGGATCGAAGTCCGCCACGCTGAGCCTGCTGCCTTTGCGTATGGGCGGCTCGAGGGTGATTTGTCGCCCCGACGGCAACTCGATGGTCTTGGGCTCTTGCAAATCCGGCAACAGCGAGGCGATGCGCACCCGCAATCCCGCCAGGCTCAGGATTTCCACGAGTCCCGCCAGGCTCTCGAAGTAGAACATGTTGCGCGTGTGATTTTCCGGAATCAGCAACACGCCGCCGGCGCTTGGACAAACCCGCTCGAGTGCCGTCTGTACGGCTTGGACCGCGAGCGAGCGGAACGCCGGATTGAGGTTGTTGAATCCGGCAGGGAAAAGATTGGTGTCGACCGGCGCCAGCTTGAAGCCGGCATTACGCAGATCGACCGAGCAGTAAAACGGCGCCGGCGTTTTCCGCCACTGCGAGCGGAACCAGCGCTCAATGCCGGCCTGGTTTTCCAGCAAGTGGGATTCGATTTTCAGCAATGGTCCGGTCAGGGCCGTAGTCAGGTGCGGAACGGCGGGACGGGTTGGATTACCCATATTTCTCTGGATTTCCACCTTCAGATAAGGATGTCGCCATAGTAGCCGATTTGGCCTCGCGGGGGGTATGTTCGCCAGCGGGCTGGCATGCTTCATGCTGCCTTTCCCTGTTTTTTACAAGGGGCGTCGGCAAGGCGGTGTGGCGCCCCAGGCCTGTTAAACCGTCGGCCAGCGCATGGACTATAGTGGTAAAGAACGGCAGCAGCTGGGCTTTTTGCATGGATTTTGGGTGGAGTTTGTGCTAACAAATCATTGTTATAGGAAAATAAACGCACAAATTACATCACAAACCGATCCATTTCGGGGTTTTTGGGCCGTCACCAACGTCCAACCGGTGGAATATCGGCGAGGGTAGCGCGCGTGAGTATCAAAGTGATGATCATTGACGATAGCAACACTATCCGTCGCACGGCCGAAGCGTTATTGAAGAA
>DASPRK010000046.1:0-28264 GCA_035624495.1 Methylomirabilis sp. (SeqCode)
GATCGTGAATGTACGGACGTGCGTCGGTCGCTACGACGAGATTCTCGACGTCGTGGCGGCGGCCGACACCGTGATCTGCTGGCGTTGAGCGGCATGCAGGAGCCGTTGCCAGACAGCTTCTCACAGCGCAACAAAAACGCATTGAAGAAACGATCATCGTCGGTTGCCGGCCGGCGCGAGGGGCAGGAAACCCCGCCGTCGGAAAGACTCAGATCGCCGGCGCCTTGAGTCCGAAGGCTTCCGGCTTGTTCCTGGCTTTCTCGTCTTCGTCGAGCTTGACCAATACGTCGTAATACGTGCGCACGCCGTTGACGAAGACAACGGCCTCGAAACCGCGGGCGTAGCCGTTCTTGGTCTTTTTGTACCATTTCTCCTCGGCAAGCTTTGGCAGGTAATTTTTGACGTCATTCCACTTATTGGGGTCTTGGCCCTGCTTCTGGGTGAGTATACGCGCGTCTTCGAGGTGGTTGATCCCGATGTTGTAGGCGGCAAGCGCCATCCAGGTCCGGTCCGGATCGGCAACGCCGGGCGGCATGCGCTCAATCAGGCCCTTGACGTAGCGCGCCCCGCCGTCAATGCTCTGCACCGGGTCCAGCCGGTCTTTGATGTCCAGTTGATCGGCAGTTTCCTCCGTCAGCATCATCATGCCGCGCACCCCCGTCGGCGAGACCGCCGTGGGGTCCCAGTAGGATTCCTGGTAGCCGATGGCGGCGAGCAATCGCCAGTCGATGCCGTAATCCTTGCCGGCTTTTTCAAACAGTAATTGATATTGCGGCAAGCGATTGCGCAGGCGGACCTTGTAGACGCTCAGGTTGATGAAATTCGACACGCTGGCCGGGCCGTAATAACGATCGATGAGTGCCGCCAGCTCTCCCGAGGCGCGCAGTTTTTCGAGATATTTGGCGGCGACATCGTCCAGGCTGTGGTCATCACTCAGCGGGAATGCCCAGGCGAGCGATTGAGGGTCGCCGAGACTGAAGGCCACCTGCAGCTCCGGGAAATATTGCCGGTTGAGCGCGACAATATTGGAATCCGCAATGCTGATGTCGAGCAATCCTTCCCACACCATCTGCAGCAGATCCTCGGTCTCCTTGTCCACTTCGGTCCATTTCAGGTCGGGATATTGTTGCTTGAGCTGGTTCAGCCGTTCGACGTAACTGGTGCCGCTCTGCACCTCGATCTGCCGGCCGACCAGGTCCGGCACATCGGCGGGTCGGTCCGCGCCCAGCCGGTATACCACCTGTTGACGAATCTCCTGGTAGGACGGGGTGAACCGGACGATTTTGCTGCGAGCGTCGGTAACCGTGATGCCGGCGGCCGCCATGTCGGCGTCCCCGGAGATGAGCCGGGGAATGATGTCGGTGAACGAGTTGGCCACGACGAACCGGGCCTTGACGCCGAGGGAATCGGCGAAACCTTTCACCAAGTCGTACTCGAACCCGGATGGCCCGTCCGGCGTTTTGTAATAAGTTGTGGGACTCGTGCGCGTCAGCACCACCAGCTCGCCCGCCGATTTCACCGCCCGCAGCTTGTTTCGCTCGAACAGCGAGCAGGAGAGCAAAGCCGGCAAAAGCAGCAAAATCAGCAGGACCGGATGGCCGGCACGACGGACGACATTCAGCTGTCCGGTCCCTCGGTCGTCGGCAGCGCGTTCCATGGAATAAAAACTAGTGCAGTCGCGCCCGCTTGTCACGCGCCTTGAGCGTGGTCGATATCGCGTGCACTGGTATAATAGACTCGCTCCCAGAGGTACCGAAGCGGTCACAACGGCGCTGACTCGAAATCAGACGGGCGGAAACGCCACGGGGGTTGGACAAATTTGCATCCTCAGCTCCGCAAGCGGTAATTTCATGTACCGCTCCTGTCCGGGAGCGAATTTGAGCGCGCGCAACGAGCCCGAAGAGCGAGTCCCAAGGATGGATCGAGCAATCCCTCCCGCCAGTAAATTCATTCCAAGCCACGGATGCTGATATAATTTCGTTTCTCCGGAGAGGTACCGAAGCGGTCACAACGGCGCTGACTCGAAATCAGATGGGCGGAAACGCCACGGGGGTTCGAATCCCTCCCTCTCCGCCACACTCTAAAGAATGGGGGCCCCAATGGGCCCCATTTGTTTTAATGTGTTCGGCGATTATATTGATATTAATGACAACCAGGGACAAGTTTTTCGTTCGCGCGCTTGGACTCATCTTTATTGGATGGGGAATCTTTGGTTTCTTCAATCGAACGGTATATAACCTGAAGTACGCATATTACTTTGATGCCGGTTCGTATTATCAAGAATACGCTGTCGTCACGTTTTTCTTGGGGGTGGCGATGATAATATGGGCATTTAAAAATAAGTGACTGAAAGTTCAGTTCGGCCCAATTGCAGCCGAATGGACAAAGACCTCCGCAAGACCCTAATCCTCATCAAAGTCGGTCACGCCCGGGTTGTCGTTTCCGCGAGCGGGAACCCGCGCTGCCGGAACATCTCCAGCATTGGGTTGAGGCAGGCGCGCACGAAATCCCGATGACGCCGATTGGCATGCGCCAGCTCCACCCAGCGTTCTCCCGGAATCAGTCCCGCGGCTTCGTACAGGCCCGCCTCCGGATAATAGAAAATATCGCTGAATTGCCGGACCAGCTTGCGGATCAGCAACCGCAACAGCGGGCGTTCCCAGACGCGCAGCCGGTTGAGGCGCTGTTCCACGATATCGCGCGCGTAGGTGATATGGCGCGCTTCGTCAATCAGGTGCAGCGTGCTCATCTGCGTGATCACCGGGCAGACCAGCTCGTCGTGGCGGCGGATGTAGCGGTTGAGGCGGTCGGGCATCTCTTCGCCGAGCAGGGTGGCAAGCCAGAAGGTCAGCGATTCGAGCGGCGCATGGCGCCCGAAGAGCGTCGCCGCCCACACGCGCGTGCGGTGGCGCGGCGGCAGCAACAGGCCGCTGCGTTCCATTAGCTCCAGGAACATCAGGCTGTGCCCGGCCTCTTCGCGCACTTCGTGCAACCGGTATTTGAGCGCAATCCGGTTCTGGCGCCGCGTCATTGAACGCGCAATGCGTTCCATGAACATGCCTTCCAGCCACAGGCCGGCCTCGATGAAGCTCAGGAATTCGTACTGCGACATCCGGATGCGGACGACGTCTGGCAGCGCCATGAAAGCCGGAACGCCGTGCAGCGACAGTGCCTCGGGCGGCAGCCAGTACTGGCGGAGGTCGAGCCGGTCCCAGTCGATGCGGGCGATCGGATCACGGTAGGGCTCGCTGTTGCGACTGAGTTGCTCGACCAGCTTGGTTGACATTATTTGTGCCTGGTCTTCCATGGCTCCCCCTAGCAGCGTTGCGGAGACATGGCGGGTAGTTTAACCTTGCCGTCCCCGTTTGGCACGCGGTCGCCAAATCGGCTGAAAAATCCGGCCGTTAAATTTACGGCGAGGTGTCCGAACGGGAGAGGCGGCGCGAGTCAGGGAGGACGAGCTGGCGAGCGGCGCATCAGAGATGGTAATCAGTCTTGCGATTTACGTTTTCGGAGAGGTGTCCGAGCGGTTTAAGGAGCACGCCTGGAAAGTGTGTGTACGCCCAAAAGCGTACCGAGGGTTCGAATCCCTCCCTCTCCGCCAGTCAGTCTGAAGCGAAATCCCTTTCTCCGGCGAAACGGAGAAAGGGGCGCTTTTGCCCGCCTTGTTAGCCGAATCTCACTCAGCCAAACCAAGACATCGCACTGCTGCACGCGCTACGTTGGGGTATCAGGCATATTTTTTCTCCACTCTGCGATTTCAAGGCTCGGTTTGCGCATCGTCCGCTGCCGACCCGCAGCAGTCCGTCACAGCGACTGTTCAAACGTCGCATTTAGTGACCATGCAGTCTTAGCCCCCGGGGCCCTTTTGACCGACGCCGTCGACCTATGCCTGGCGAATTGCAATTCGCCAGGCATAGACTGCCTTTTTACATATATCGATCCTGTATTTCGCCGAACCGAACTCGCGGGCAGCTGTAATTCAAATGTTCTCAGTCTTGGTGGTCGAGGCGCCGGTTTCGGGGCGTGGAGACGATATGTTCGTGCGGATCAACCCCTTCTTGGTCGCCGGTCACGTGGCATTGGGCATGGCCCAAGCCCGGGTCGAACGAATTCCCGCAGTGCAGCGGCCGAAGATTATCGAGATTACTCGCACCCCCGGCCGTGACGTTCTCGATTTTCCATCCATACTCGGAGGACTCGTGCCCGTAGTGCTCGCGCCTTATCCATGCCCCACATTCGTCCGTGCGCCATACGGCGGGATCTTGCTCGGCGATAACTCTCCCTCTGTTCCATACTTCGTGGATCGTTTTCGGACTGTAGGCCATCGGAGCGTCCCTCTTCTTGTTTAAGGATGCGAACTCAAACAGACTCGGCTGATCGCGCCACGCGATGTGTTCGAGCGATGATGCGCCGCTTGACCACATGCGCGACCATCACGGTTCGTTGAAAAGGCTGTCGCACGAATGAAGCGGCTGCGCAATGTCTTAACACAAAGAGCGCGGATCCCATCTATCATACGTTACTCCGCTATGGCCGCTAGGTAAATTCCGCCACGACCGTGCGAGGAGGGCGGGGGCGTGCAGGCTTCTTTAACCCAAACCATTCGCCAACCGACGGATGGCCCCGAAGAGACCCTCAGTGACGCGGGCGAGACAGGCGTAATCGAGCTTCTCGGGAGTGTCTCCCGCCGTGTGATACCAGGGATAACGGTAAAACGCCGTATCCGTCACCATGAGCGCGCGGTATTGGCACAACCAGAACGCGGAATGGTCACTCCACGCGACGCCGGGGATGAAAGCAAACGTGGCGGTATGTTCCAAGGGGAAATCGGATGAGGCGCGAAAGGCGGCGGCGAGTCGGCGCATTAAACCGCGTGAGCGGAAATTCGACACGAATCCGATGAAGTTGGCCCGGTCCGGATAGCACAAGCCGAAAAGAGGCGGGTAATGTTGGCTGTGCGGCTCATTTCGATAGTACCCGAGCGTTTCGAGCGAAATCATGAGTCGGATGTCGTCGCCGCGCCGCCGTGCGGCGCTGGCGTAGATCATGCTGCCCTGCTGTTTCGAGAGAAAAAACGGCGGCTCTTCATTGGTAAAGGCGACGAAACGGACCGTCCGGGAACAATCCACGGAGGCAAATCGGCGTGACAGCTCGAGCAGGACCGCGACACCGCTGCCGTTGTCGTTAGCGCCGGGACTGCCTTCCGCGGAATCGTAATGGGCCCCCACGAGGATGATTTAGTCCTTTTGACCGCGGCCTGGGCGTATGACCTCGAGATTTGCGCTGGGGACGCCAGAGGCGATGCATTCCTGGACGTGCACGTGGTAACCCTGATCGCGCCAAACCGCCCGCACATATTCCTCGGCCGCATGCAGAGCGGCCGGGTGAAATACGTTCCGCTCGCCGATTTCTGCGGCCAATTGCCAGACATGGGCGCGGAGTCGATCTTCCGATAACTCTTTATTCATGGGCACGGCGATCCTGCAACGCCGAAGCGAGAGTATCATGAAGACCGCCGAGCTGTTTCGGCAGACATATCGTTTCGCGACGGGCGAGGCCGAATAGCGAAGCCTGTGCCTGGCGAATTCATAGTCACGCCGCCACCGGCGTGTGAAACAACCCACGACAGTGGGACAACCAGGCGAACCAATCAAGTTGAGCCGGAGCAGGTAGCGAGTCACCAACAGCTTGAACGGTGGGGTTTCATGACGGTTGTCCATAAACCCATGACGATCCGGTCCCTTGGCGCCAGCGTGGGCGCTCTTTGCCAAGAACGATTCCGTACCATGAGTTGATGCTTGATCAGAAGGTTCTCCGCGAGCACCGCCTTCAGGCCACCCGGCCCGAGCAACCTGGCGAGCGTGGTTAGGAAATGCGCCAAAAGCAGTCGCACAGACGTCATAGGGCTCATGCTACGGATGGAAGCAAACTTGGCAAGACTGCAAGATTGTGAGCCCCTATGATAAGGAATAATAATTCGTCAGGGACAGGCGGCGCCCGGCGATCCCTTTTGGTGCAAGCTGAAATTCGTGCGGCGGAGAAAATTTTCGGCACCACAGACACGCTATACGTCACATTTCTTGTTGATCCTTGCCTCGATGTCTCAATTCAATGGGGCCTGTAGGAGCCGGGAAGAAACATCTTAGAAAGCGACTCGACTATTTAGACTCGTGCGAACCGATCTATTTTCAAGGCCTTCGGGGTCCTTTCCAATGGGATTTTTAGCCTACCTGCCCTGAGATACGTCGTGGGTAACGCCGATAGTCCCTATCGTGGCTTTTGGCACAGTTAATGCTGCATAAACGTCTGGGCGGCGGCGCTTATTTGTCGGGTTGTCCGAGCGCGACGCAAACCGAGCCGCGATTGACATGCGACGTCCAGCGTAATGCCCGAGACGTGGGTGCTGGACCGCGCGCCGAACACCGCCGCTAGGATAGTGTCCAGACGCATTAGGCATATCCAGTTGATCAGCAGTATCTCTCTTTAATAAATAATAAAAATCTTCGAGAGCAGAGGCGAACCCTGAAGTCACCGGGCGCTGGCTGCGCGTGTGCTCTAGGAGTCTGAAGGTGATTTAGAAGTCTAAGGATTTTTCAGGAGCAGGGACGGCAATGGTGAAATCGATGCACGGACCAGACCATAGAAGGGGGTTGCCATGTACCGTGTTGCCCAGATGTTCGTGTTCTTTCTGTTGATAGTCGGCACCGCCGTTTGCCAGACCGTTGCCGCGGGAACGGAGCAAAACAACGAATTCCCACTGCGCTAGCGCTATCCCGATGTAAAGACCCTTTCGACGCAGGAATTTTACAAAATGCACGACCGTGTTCTGGTCGTGGATTCCCGCACCAAGTTCGAATGGGATACGATGCGCATCAATGGCTCGATCAACGTACCGGTAGACGAAGTCGATACCGGCACGAACCGCGCGTTCGAGGCGGCAATCTCAAAGGTGCAGAAGTCGAACGCCAAACCGATCGTATTCTATTGCAACGGCAAGACGTGCCCCAAATCCTATGAGGCGGCGCGGCGGGCACAACGCGTCGGGATCACCAACGTTTATGCCTACGACGCCGGCATCTTTGATTGGGCTACGGCACATCCGGAGCTCACCATGCTGTACGAGAAAACACCGATCGAGAAGTCGGACCTTATCAGCCCCGCGGACCTGAAGGCGCACATGCTACCCGCCAAGGAATTTCGCGCCCGGGCGAATGCCGACAAGTGCAATTGCATCATCGTGGATATCCGCGACTTCGGACAGCGCGATTTCCTGTTGTTTCCGATGCGCGAGGAGCACGTGAACGTTGACAACAGGGCTGAGCTGGATGCCTTGATAGAACAGGCGAAACAGCAAAGAAAGGGATTGCTCATTTATGATGCCGTGGGCAAGCAGGTCATGTGGTTTCAATATTATCTGGTGCGGCACGGGGCCAAGGACTATTTCTTCATGCAAGGCGGGGAAGAGGGATATGTGTCGTCCTTGAAGTAGGGCGCACGCATGTAAAATCTGTGCCAAATACTGAAGGTATCGTCCGTGCACCGCGGGCGGGACGGCTGCACTCACGTGCGACGCTCTCACGAGAATTAGGACGGTCGTCGGTGCGTGCCCCCGGTTTCCGTGCCGACACTAGATTTGCTTCGAGGCGGACGCACAAAAACACTGACGCGTTTTGCTCGCCGCTCAAGCGTATTGTTGTCATGAATGACTGCTGCTGGGCCGGAACCGAACATCGGTTCTGTCCCTTACCAAAGATCGGCCTGGGCTCGCGGCGATGGCGCCAGGTACGGGAGGCGCGTTGTGTCAGAATAATCCGCTACACTCTCGCCCAAGGGTCGCATAGCGATACTGTAGGTCTAAAACCGGCTAACCAATGCCTATCGAGCACCTGTTGTCGCTTGACGAGACGCTCGTGCCGCCGTTGCGCGCACTGCTGCTGCTCGTGGTCGCCAACGGCGCGCCAGCTCTGGGGCACGAGTTGTTCGGACAGTGGTTCAGCTATCCGCTCGATGGCGGGTGGAGGATTTTCGACGGCCGCCCGCTGTTCGGCCCGTCCAAGACGCTGCGCGGCATCGTGTTGTCGCTTGCCGCCACGGCGGCGGCCGCGCTCGTGCTGGGGTTGCCGTGGACTCTCGGCGCGCTGCTGGCCGGGCTTTCCATGGCGGGGGATCTGACTTCAAGCTTTATCAAGCGGCGGCTCGGACTTCCTCCCAGCAGTCGGGCGCTGTTGCTCGACCCAGTGCCGGAGTCGTTGTTACCGCTGCTGGTGTTCCGCGCGCGGTTGAGCTTAATGGCATGGGACATCGCGGTGGTGGTGTTCGTTTTTTTCGTGCTGGACCAGTTGCTCTCGCGGTTGCTGTACAAACTGCACCGGCGCGACCGGCCGTACTAACGGGCAGGCGCGCGCCGTTTAGGCGCAGCGCAGGCGATGGAGCGTGACCTCGGGCGGGCAATTGAGCCGCACATCCACGATGCTGGCGCCGGCGCCGACCGAGGTGTAGCCAAGGAGGTTGTGGTATTTCCACGGCCCAGCCGCGAACGCGCGCGGGCAGTCGGCGTCGGTGATGATGGGAATACCCCCGGGCAGGCAAATTTGGCCACCGTGGGTATGACCGCACAGCATGGCACGGAAGCCGGCGTGCGCGGCATTGCGGTACGCCTCGGGCGTGTGCGACAGCAGGATGGAAATCGCCTCGTGCGGGATGTCGTGCGCGGCCTTCTCGATGTTGTCGACCTGAAAGTAATGCGCGTCATCGATACCGGCGAGGTAAATGGCCGCGCCGTTTCGCTCTAGTGCCACCGATTCGTTGAGCAGCACGCGGATGCCCATCGTCTCGAGTCCCGGCACCATGCGGATGGTGTCGTGATTGCCGAGCACGGCGTACACCGGGTCTTTGAGGTGACCGCGCAGCCGCGCCATGGCCTCGAGTGCCGGCTCGAACGGACCGAAGGTGCGATAGCGGTAATCTCCGGTGAGTACGCACAGGTCGTAATCAACCGCGCGCACGTGCTCGATCAGGGCGTGCACGATCTCGCGGTTCATATCTACGTGCGGGTCGCTGATGTGCAACAGCGTGTATCCGTCAAATGCCGCCGGGAGCCCCGGCAGGGTGACCTCGTGCTCGCGGAGACGGAGCCGCAGCGTGTTGCGCCGACCGCGGCCGTGCAAGCCGACTAGCCGCAAGCTGTTGCGAATGAGCGAGTGAACCGAATACCAGTTTTCGAGGTGAAAGAAGTGGGTACCCTTGCGGAACACCTTGGCTTCGTACTCGGCCTCCAGGCCCAGCCGCTGTCTTAGGTGCACGCGCCCAATGCGCTTGGTAAGGTAATCGTCGATCGTTTGGTTCATGTGTCTGTAAGATCCAAAACTCGACCGCAACGAAATTACGCCGCCTCACAATCATGGTAGTTCAGCATTCCGCCAAGGTCGCCCTTGCCGTCATTTCGCACGTATTGATACACGGGATCTTTTTTCAGCCAGAATTAATCATTGTGTCCAGACCATTATGCTCGGCGACGGAGGCCTGCAGAAGCATTTTCTCAAAATGGCTGAGATTGGTCGGAAGGGCAACGCCGGAGTCGGGCGCGGTGCGGCTCCAAAGCGGCGCATCCGCCTTGATGCGAATTGTAAAAATAATGTGAAATGCCAGGCGCCGCGCCGCCCTCGGAACCGCAGGTAGATCAGTTCGCCTTCCAGCTCGGATCAGGATCGTAGGCTTTCATCTCGCGCGCAATTCTCTCGGTGTCCGGACCGAGATTCTTCTGATACACCACGCCGTCCTGATTGACGATGAAGGTCATCACGCCCGAGGCGCCGTATTGCGCGGGAAACGCCACGAGCGCAAACCCACCGATCATATGGTCGTCGGCGATGTAGTCGTGCGCACCGCCGAGCGCATGCGAGCCTTGGCGTTTGAGGATACGGTAGTAATAACCGTGGTAGGGCTCACGCTTGGTGCGCGTGCCGGCGCTTTCGTAACCTTCGTCCCGGGCGCGGGCGACCAGCGCTCCCATCGGACTCGGTTCCTCGCCCGACTTGGTGGGCCAGTAGAGCCCGTCATGTTGGTTCGGGTGGCTCGCGAAGTGTTGCGCGTACTCGCGGAAGCCGTCGTTGTTGCGGTCCTTGGAAGAATACTCGCGTTGTGCGTCGACGTAGGCGCGGCAGACCTCGATCGCGCTCAGCTCATTGCGGCCGATGCGACGGTTGAGGATCTCCTCGGCGCCCGCCGCGGTATCGAAGTGCCAAACCTTGCCGGCTTTTACGAGCGGGATCGGGAACGGCCAGTGATCCTTGCCGAGGACCAGCGTGATCTTGCCGTCGGATGGCGTGGTGAGGGAATGGCCTTCGTCGTAGGAGGCCACAAACCTGGCGCGACCGTTCTTGTCGGCCACGGCATCGCCGGATTCGACCAGTGACTTGCCCCGCGGCCCGAAAATCGCGAGGAGATCGGCCGTGCGGCCTGAGCGGACGGCGGCGATTAGCGCGTCAACGGCATGCTCGGGCGAGTCGAACTGTCGCTGAGCGGCGCCAGACGCGGGCAACGGCGCGGCCGGCAACGCGAAGACCGCCACGACAGCGAGCACCGCGAGGGTTCGCCATATGCCGCCGATATCATTCCGCTTCCGATTTTTCATCGCTCCTCGCTCTTTCGTCGAAACGCGCATAGGTCAGCGCTGACGTGACCCGCCGCCACGGAACCCGCCGCCCTTGGGCGGCGCAGACCGTGGTGGCGTAGACGGTGGCGCTGCCGGCGTCGGTTTCGACTGGCGGCTTTCGCGGCCACGGTTCGAAAATTCGCGCGCTTCGGCGCCGCTGCCCGAACGCTGGTAAATTGGCGCCGCGGGCCGTTCGATCACTTGGGGAGCCGGGCGCTGCACGGGACGCGGCATGGCGCGTTCGACCGGGGCCGGTGAGGGAATAACGCGGACCGTCGACGGGGCTTGTTCATGCCCACGATATTCATAGCGGCTCTGCGGCGAACCCGGCAATTTGCGCTCGAAGCGCGCACGCACCTGCGGATTGCGGTATGGAACGCCAATGCGATGTTGCGGGTCGTGCGCCCACGCGTGTCCATCGAAGGGTGGCCGATGGAAGTGCTCGATGGAGTAGCGATTGATCACGTTCACCCGGTGCGCATCGACGTCGATACGGTGATGCCGCCAATCGCAGTGGTCCCATCCCCAGAACGTCTGAACGATGATAAAGCCGATGCCGAACTCGATTCCCGCCGCGAGCGGTCCGTAGTAATAGTCGGGCGGTGGCGGAAAAAAGTACGGCGGATAACCGGGATATGGCCACGGGCCATATACCACGCCCGGATCGTAGGCGGGCACGTAAAGCATGTCGGGGCTCGCGGGCTCGATATCGATGGCTCCGTCTTGCGTGGTGACGGTCTGCTGTGGCGTTGACGTCAGCGTGCCCGCACTTTGGGCCTGGCGGCGCAGCCGCTGCACCGCGTTCATCACGTCCGCCTGCTGCGCGAGGAACGCATCGCCCAGCTTCTGCGTCCATTCGAGCCGGCTGTTCATCATCTGCAGGACCGAGGGGAACGGCACCAGTGCCTTCACGCTCGGGTCCCAATCGAGCGTCTCGAGCGCGCTGACAAGCGCATCGCCCGTGAGCCCGGCATTCGTCGGGTCCGCGGCCCAGCGCGCGGCTTCGACGACTTCGAGCGGATAGGTTGAAGCCATGAGAACCTGCCCAAGCAGCGGGTCGGGGTACAGCGCGATCGGGGCCACCAACTGATCGAGTTGGGCCGCGTCGTATTGTGGCGCGGGCGCGGATTGGTCCTGCGGGAACGCGACCGGCGAAACGGCCGACAGCGCGAGTATCGCAAGGAATGCAAAAGCGACTTGCCCGACGCTTGGCCGCATGTCTGCTCGCCTCCTAAATAAATAGTCCGCCACGTTGCCTCGGCGGGGCCCTTCATTTTACTGCCAATTGCAGATTAGACTGTAATATTCAGGATTGCCGGTCTCTACCGATTTACGATTCCCTGTTAATTCCCTGTTGTGGACGACGTATTCATTCGGGATCTGGGTGAATAGGCGTATCCGGCGGACAATTAACGAGGAGGGTGTTCAGCCAAGGGCGTCGGCGATGCAGTTGTTCCTTGAATTTTGCCTGTTGCAGGGAATTTTTCGACCGAGAAGGGTTCGCTCTCGACTGGCTGCTCCGCCATCAAAACAAAGGGGCCTTATGGCCCCTTTGTTTTGATGACGAGGTCAGGCGGATCCGAAGCCGAGAAGAGGGTTCGACAAATCTGCATCCTCAGCTCCGCAAGCGGTACTTCCATGTACCGCTCCTGTCCAGGAGCGATTTTGGACGCGCGGCGCGCGGCCCGAGCCGCGAAGCGCCGAGCAATCCCTCCCTCTCCGCGAGTCGGTCAGACGCGAACCCCCTTTCTCCGGCGATACGGAGAAAGGGGCCCCGATCTCCACGGAAGTAATGGCTTTTCAAGCGGTTAAATGAAAAATAAGCGTTTGCTAAAGTAGCCGTCGGTCTTAATGCCAAGCCGTTTCCTTTACTCGCCATAGAGGCTCTGTTAGGTTTTTGCACATAAGCAAAGCTTTTGGCTTCCCACACTTAATGAAGCATGTAGATTGATAATTTGGCGCAATGGCCCTGTGAAGTAATGCCGACGTGTCGGTGTTACAGGCTCCGGCCAATTACCATCCACGGAGGAATTCCTGCGACGGAGTACGCCAATCGGCAGCCAGTGAGATTTCTTGGTGTGTCCGAAATTCTGACTAAAAGGTGGAGGATAAGAAAATGATAAGGGTGATTCGAAGCAAAGGTATATCCGCAGTACTTACCGTCGGTGTCATGGGGCTGTTGCTGGTTCCAGGCATCACGCTGGCCTCCTTTGTAGGCCAGACGCCCACCGTGACTTACTCTGAGTCCCCATATCCGGATCTGGTCGACAATGTCACCGTCGTCGATCCAGGCATTGAATTACAATTCAACGACGGCTCGAATATCGGTGATGGCATCATGCTGGATGGAGAATCTATCGATATTAAGGGTTCCAGCATTGTCTTCAGTATTCGTGGCGATGGGCCTGCATACACGGGGTTGGATTGCACCACCTGCCAGACTACGGGCCTTGGCCCCGATGCGCGCTATACGTTATCGGGTTTTGACTGGGGCGGGACGCAAAGCATTGGTAGTGTTACGGTGTCGCTCAACAATATCTTTGGCGTCGCTTTGGGGTCCGAGGTGTTCTTTTCACCTACGTCGATCAGCCTGGACATAGGAACGCTCGGCGTCGGGCCGGTAAGCGGCGGGCCCGATCTTGGCACGGTCACGCTTGATGTCACGTTTGTGCCGTTGCCGGCTGCGCTGCCCTTGTTCAGCACGGGTTTGGTCGCCCTCGCGGGCATTGTCTGGCGCCGCCGCGGCGCTGGTGGGCACCCGGCGGTATAGTCCGAAACAAGACTTCTGGCCGCGTCCGGTCAGGCCACTGCCGAGTGTCGCCCGTCCATGCCCCAGGATTTGACGCATGCACAGTTCGCCGGCTGTCTTAACGAGCTATTTCGCATTTACGCGGACGCCGGGAGCTTTGATGTCGAACTCATCCAGGCTGAAGTGCTCGGGTCGCGACATGACGGACCGGGACGGCGGGTACCGTTCTCGCTGGTTTTTCGCGGGCCACTCGAGCCGGTGCTACCGCAACGGATTTATCGGCTCGAGCATGGAGGGCTGGGGACGCTGGAGATTTTCCTGGTGCCGCTCGGTCCGGACAAGGATGGCATGCGCTACGAGGCCGTGTTCAACTAGTTCGCTGCTCCGCCGTACCCAACGCGCGCATCGTCACGGAGCCACGGTATTCGGCAATGCCGGGGATGAGTCGGGTCATTCCGCGGCGCGGTGCCTTACCGGGTTCTCTGAAATTGGCGCTGGCGACCAGCGCATGAAGTAGTAGATTCCCTGGTCGCTGACTCGAACAAAACCCTGCCGTTCATACCACCGCAGTGCCGGGTTTTTGCGTTCCACGTGAATGCTGACCGACAGGCCGGAAGCGTTCGCTTCCGCGAGCAACGCCCGCAACAGCAAACTGCCGATACCAACCCGGCGGTGTTCCGGCAGCAGCGCAATGTCAATGATGTTAATCGTATCCGCGCGGCGATCGACATACAGCCGGCCAACCGGCTGTGCGTCGCGTTCAATGACATCGAAGCGCGCGTCGCGGAACTGGGCGTGGTAATACTGGTGCTGGGCGTGGAACTGCATGCGCAGGAAGGTTTGCTTCTCGGCGCTGCTCCAGTCGAGCAGGGTCATTTCGTCATCACGGGTGCTGGCATAAACCCGGAACAGAAACTCCATGTCCTCCGGGCGAACCGGCCGCAACGTCACGGCAGATGCGGGAGCCTGGTCGTCGCGCGGTGAGGCTATGCCTTGCATCGGGAGCCTGACCCACCCTCAGCTGCGCGGAGGGAAGACTCCCTGGAGCGCGATGCAAAAGTTGAGCGTCAGATAGGGCTGCATGTTGTTGTGCGGCTGGTTGCCCCCAGCCGGGCCTACCGGAACCATGGGCTCGAGGTCCGAAGCGGCGCTGTATCGGCGCAGCGCGGCGGGTGAGGCCAATACCGCGTTGGTTGGGTTGCCGGTGGTGGGCAAACCGCTGTCGGCGATAATTGAATGGGTATGCGACGGCATCTGGGCTGGTGTCAGCGTTACGGTTTCGGCGCCGCCCGTCTCGCCTGAATCGCGACGCGATAACCCCGGGCCCTGTCCGAAAAACATGGGCGCACTGCCCTGCAGGTTCGGCAGGCCGAAAGTGGACTTGCCATCGCCACCGTAGGTCGTTCCCAGCAGCGAGAATAATGCCGTATTCTGCGAAATCGGAAGTAGCTGCCCGTTGCAAAAGGCCCAGCCCGTCGGAGCGAAGTTGGTCGGGAGGATTCTGATTTCGGCGACGAAGGGATCCATGGCGCGCTCCTTAATTTTGGGTCGGGAAAATGCCAAACAACGAGATGATAAAACTGACGCAAACGAACGGCATCATGTTGTCATGCGGCTGGCTGCCGCCCGCGACAGTAATGGCGCCCGGGCTCATGGCAACATTTGGGCTGCCCGTACTGTAGACCGAGGCGGTTCCGGTATCGGCGACCACGGCATTGAGGGGGTCACCTGAAGACGCGGCACTGGTGGAGGCCGGGAACGCATGGCTGTGATTCGCTAGTTGAGCTGAGGTCAGCGTTACGGATTCCGATCCGCCACTCTCGCCAATCTGTCGCGGTGATAACCCCGCCCCTTGCCCCTGATGAATCGGAATTCGCCCGCGCAGATCGGGCAGCGCAAACGTCGACTGGCCGTCACCGCCGTAGGTGGTGCCGATGAGCTGGAAGAGAGTTGTATATTCGCTGATCGGCAGCAACGAGCCGTCGCAGAATAACCATCCCGCGGGCGCAAAGTTGCCACCGAACATCCGGATTTCACCGACATAGGGTTCTGCCATGATCGATCTCCCGGGTGGGTACGTCGCTCAATTTTGCGAGGGGAAAATCCCCTGGAGCGCAATGACGAAATTAAGGACCAGGTACGGTTGCATATTGTTGTGCTGCTGGCCGCCGACGACGCTAACGGTGGCGGGGTGCAGCGCGGTAGTGGCCTGCGGCGCATAGTAGTTGGGCGCACGGCGTTGCTTTGACGCAAGAACGTTCCCACCCGGGCTTAGACTCGTCCCCTGATCGCTTGTGCCCTGAACATTATGAGCGTGCTGCGGCATCTCCGCCGCGCTGAGGGTATGCCCTTCTTCGCCGGCTCTCTCGCCGAGAGAGTGAGAGTTGTCAAAGTGGATTGGCGTGCGGCTCCGCAAATCCGGGAGCGCAAAATTGACTCTTCCGTCACCCCCGTATGTGGTTCCCAATAATGCGAACAGGGCCTGATTCTGATTGATCGGCAGAAGCTGACCGTTGCACAGAGCCCAGCCTTTGGGCGCGAAATTAAATGAACAGATTCTTATTTCAGAAAGAAATGGTTCAGCCATGATGCTCCTCCTTCCTTATTATTCCTGTTCCCGCTCCAGTGGCTTGCGAAGGAGATTCACTCCGGCAAAAAACTGGCGCTTCGATCGGAAAAGTATCAGAACACCGAACGATGGTTCGTTGTTGAAAAAAGCCTACTCTCCGCGCCAGAAAAGTTCCAGTTCTTCATTTTGCCGTATTCGCCTCAAGTCCATTCGCTTATGCCAATGACGTGCACTCATCGATAAGTAAATGATTATATGCTGATACGATCCGTACGGTGTCGTCACATCTTAACAAGTGGTTCCGCCGTTCGTGCGCGACGTTCCGCTTGACCCTGATGAATGACATCGGGGCGGTTGCTCGCCCATCCCCGGGTAGTTGGCAGCGGCGCCAGTTTGCGCGCACAATTGCGGCAGGAAAAGAGTCAACTTCGCCGCGGGGGTCGTCATGATCAATCGACGTAACTTTCTGGGAACAGGTGTGGTGGCGCTTGCATCGCTCGTCCTGTCGCCCATCAAATTGTTGGCCTCCCCGTTTCGCGCCGTGGCGCGCGAAGGGGTTTCACGGTTTCAACTGAGCAAGCAGGATTTCCTCGAACTCCTGAACACGACGTTTGCCGTGCACGCCGGGACCGGCGCTCGCGTTAACATGAACTTGATTGAAGTGAAGGACGGGCCGGCCTCTCTGCATGCCGAGCAGTTTACGCTGACGTTTCGCGCGCCCAGCACACCGTCACTTTCCGAAGGCCTGTATGCCATCGAGCACGCGGGTGCCGGCGGGTTTCCGTTGTTCCTTCAGACTGTCGGTCACGATGACACCGCGCGCTGGTATCGGGCAACGTTCAGTCTGCTCAACTAGATTTTCTTGACGTGCCTCCGGACAAACACGCGCCAGTGAAAGTCGTTTGTTCCGCGGATTGCTTCATGCAGCCTGTGCCTGGCGAATTCCATGTCACGCCACCACCGGCGTGTCCTTGGCGAATTGTTATTCCCTGTGATCAGCATGGCGTTATTTGACCGCATTGCTGCGAAGTGGCTTGGGGAGGACCTTTCAACAAGAATGGGATGCGAGCGATGCGTTGCCGGTGCCGTCTTCCCTGTATTTTGTCCTGTTGCAGGGAATTTAACGCAGAGAAGGGCTCGCTCGAGACTGGTTCCTCCGCCAGTCAGTCTGAAGCAAATCCCCTTTCTCCGGCGAAACGGAGAAAGGGCGCATTTCCCCGCCATGTTACGTTATATTCACTCGGACGTGCCCGGCACCAGACGGCGATGATGCCGGAATTGGCGTGGAGTCCGCATCCGCCATGGACAGTCGTTCGCGCACGAACTTGATGTGCTGGCGCAGCACGTAGCTCTCGTCGGCGAACGATCCCGGAATTTTCCCGGCGATGGTGGATTTCTCGATTTCGTCCAGGCGGGCCAGCAGTGCCGCGCGGTCCTCGGGCGACAACGGTCCGAGCGCGGAGCGTTCGAGCGCCATCAGCTCGCCGTAGCGGCGATAGATGCGCGCCCTGATGCGCCATCCATAAAGGGTCGGAATCAGGCGCAGGCCGGGAATCAAAACTATGATGATCGGCACGAGTATTACCAGGATGCGATCCGTCAGGCTTGCCAACCAGAATGGCAGGTGGCGATAGGCAAAGCTTTTCCCCGATTTGTAGTATCGGAGGGCGTCGTCGCTGATGGGGTATTCGTGCTCCAGGGGTGCCGGAAATTCGCCGGCGCGTTGCAGGAGCGTAGCGCGGCCATGCACTTCCTGCGCCGCCTCGATCAGTAGATCAGACAGGGCCGGGTGCAGTCCTGCGCGCGCGACCAGCTCGACCGTGGGCGCCAGCATGACCATCGGTTTCGACGGCAGATTGGTCCCCAGATCGAAGGCACCCGGCGGCAACTCCAGCTTGCTGAGATAGCGGAAGCGGCGCAGGTAGGCGTCGGCCTGGGGGAATTCGAACAGGCGAATGCCCTTGGTATGCAGCATCTGCCTGATGGTCGCCGGTCCCGCGGAATCGCCCATGAGAAAGGCGGCGTCGATCTGGTGCCGGAGCAGGGCATCCACGGCCGGCTGCCCCGCCAGGTCGACCAGCCGGGTAGGTCCATTTTGCTGGATTTCGTTGGCCTTGAGCAGCGCCAGGGCGAGGAACCTCGTGCCGCTCCCCTCGGGGCCGATGGCAATGCGCTTCCCGCTCAGTTCGGACAGCCGCTGGAGCGGGCGCGGATTTCGGTAACCAATCGCAAGCGGTTCGTAGAACAAGCTTCCGAGCGACACGAGATTACTGATATCGCTGCCGGTCGCAACGCCCCCCTGCACGAATCCGACATCGACGCGGGCATTGGCATCGGAAAGGCACTTGAGGTTATCCAATGAGCCCTCGGACGGCAGGATCACAAGCTTGATCCCGCTGCGAGCCAGTTTCGCGCGATACTTCTCTGCGACGGAGCGAAAGGTGCTTCCGTCAGGTCCGCTGCTGATGGTAATGGTGCTCGGCGGCGCCGGCTGCACGAAGTGAATTGCAATCGCAATCGCGATGACGCTCGCCAGCAGCACGGGGGCGAGCGTGGCGACAAGGTCGCGCCATGAAATCCTCGGGATTCGAGGCAGCAGGCGCAATGCGCGTTTTTTTCCCTGATCTGCGTCCCGCGTCACTGAAGACTCCTTCCTGTAAAGACAATATTCTGCTCTGCGGGCACGGGCGGCTCAAGTCGCCTGTATGCCCACGCCACGCGCTCGGACGGCGCCGTATTCGGTTGCGGACCGCCCGTTACTTGGGGCTTCGGTTGCGATTGTCGGTGATTCAGTACGATACCGATTCGAAGCGAGGTCAAGTGGTACCGAATTGAGCGTCTCCGTTTGGCCGCGCCTGCGTAAAATCTCGGAGATGTGGTTGGATTTCTCCACCCCACCAGAATGAAGTTGCCACCCTGATACAAATAGTGCCACACCTTGCACAACGGCGAACGAAAATATCTTCCCATTCCCACTGCCCGGACGAATCCGATTTTGTTTGACGCCAGTCAAAGCCGGTGGCCGGTGCATGTTCTAATTTATTGTTCCAGTGAGCCGGTACTTCGCTTCTGCCAGACAAGGAGAAGACTCCATGACCGCCAAGCAGATCCTGTTTCGCTCTCAGGCGCGCGAGAAGATTCTGCGCGGCGCAGCGCAACTCGCCGATGCGGTGCGCATCACCCTCGGTCCCAAGTCCAAATCGGTGCTGATCCAGAAGAAATGGGGCACGCCACTCGTGTGCAACGATGGCCTGACCATCGCCAAGGAAACCGAGCTCGAGGATCCGGAGGAAGACCTCGGCGCGCGCATGCTGCGCCAGGCGGCGGAGAGGACCGGTGATGCGGTTGGCGACGGTACCTCGACCTCGACGATCCTCGCGCACGCGATCCTCGCCGACGGCATCCGCAATGCCGTGGCCGGGGCGAGCGCCATCGACCTGAAGCGCGGGCTCGACCGGGGCCTGAAAGCCGCGATCGAGTCGTTGCGCGCGCGATCGCGGCCGGTACAGACCCGGCTCGAAAAGGCGCAGGTGGCGACCATCTCCGCGCACAACGATCCGGCGATCGGCGAGCTCGTCGCCGAGGCCATGGAGAAGGTCGGCGGCGAGGGCGTGATCACGGTCGAGGAGTCCAAGACCACCGAAACCGTGCTCGAGGTGGTCGAAGGCATGCAGTTCGACCGCGGCTATATCTCGCCTTATTTCATCACCAACCCCGAAAAGATGGAGGCCGTGCTCGAGGATGCCTACGTGCTGCTCAGCGACCGCAAGATCGGCAGCCTCAAGGACCTGCTGCCGGTGCTTGAGCAAGTGGCCAAGGTCGGCAAGCCGATCCTGTTCGTCGTCGAGGACATCGAAGGCGAGGCGCTCGCCACCCTGATCGTCAATCAGATTCGCGCGGTGCTCCGGAGCTGCGCGGTCAAGGCGCCCGGCTTCGGCGACCGCCGCAAGGAGCTGTTGCAGGACATGGCGGTGCTCACCGGCGGTCAGGTGATCGCGGAGGAACTCGGCCTCAAGCTCGAAGACCTGCAATTGGAACAGCTCGGCCGCGCCCAGCGCATCGTGGTGGACAAGGACCATACCACGATCATCGGCGGCGCCGGAGACAGACAGGCGATCGGGGCGCGCGCGGGCCAGATCCGCGCGCAGATCGAGAAAGCCACCAGCGACTACGACAAGGAAAAGCTCGAAGAGCGGTTGGCCAAGCTCTCCGGCGGCGTGGCCGTGATCCGCGTGGGCGCACCCTCCGAAGCGGAGATGAAATCGAAGAAAGAGGCGCTCGACGACGCCATCTCCGCCACCAAGGCGGCGGTGGCCGAAGGCATCGTGCCGGGCGGCGGACTCGCGCTGCTGCGCGCCACCGAAGCCCTGGCTCGCGAAGAGGCCAAGAGCGAGGGCGACGAGAGGACCGGCTTGCAGATTTTGCGGCGTGCACTCGAGGCGCCGGCGCGACAGATCGCGGAGAATTCGGCGGTGGACGGCGGCGTGGTGGTGAACCGCATGCTGACGAGCGAAGGCGCGCTCGGCTTTGATGCCGCGCGCAAGGAGTATGTCGATCTGGTGCAGGCCGGCATTGTCGATCCCACCAAGGTGGTGCGCATCGCGCTCGAAAACGCGGTGTCGGTGGCGAGCGTGCTACTGCTCACCGAGGCGACCATGGCCGAGATTCCCGAGAAGGAAAAAGCCGCCGGCGCGGCCATGCCGGAAATGTAGGGACGAAACCATGGCGATCATCGGCATCGGTCTCGGTACATCCGACTCGGCCGCGGTGGTGTGGTCGCGCGTCCTACCGCCACATGAACGGCTACGCGAGCCATGCGTATTCGCTGTGGAACGCGAGGGGGCGAGCGCTTTTGGGTGAAGTGGCACTTCAAGACCCTGCAGGGCATCAAGGGCCTTACGGCCGCTGAGGCCACCAAGCTCGCGGGCGAGGATCCGGGCTGCGATCGGCGCGATCGGCACGCGGCGATCGAAAAGGGTGGCTTTTCGAATTGGCGGGCAATGGTGCAGGTGATACCCGAGAAGGACGCCGAGACCTGGCGATCCGTCCATGTGCGCGTGCGTCGGAGCGAAGGTGCGCCGCCTGAACAGCCTATCGCGGAGATCGTGCAGGTGCAACTCGGCGTATTCGTGAATTTCTGGTGCGATTGGATCGCCGGCGGAATCCGGCCTACTGAGGAGAACGGGGGTAACGATGGGCGAGGAACCGACGATTGGTGGCTGGTACGAAACTGAAGAGGGCGAGGCATTCATGGTCCTCGCGGTTGACAAGGCAAGTGGCCTCACCGACATCCGATACCTGAGCGGGAGGGTGGATCAGTTCGACCGCGAGGCTTGGGCGGGGCTCAATTTGATCACGATCGAGCCGCCGGAGGAGTGGCGCGCTTCGATGGACGATTTCTTCCGCGAACGCGGTCTCGGCAAGTAGGTCGTGCTAGACCTGCGCGGGCGGTACGTGGCGCGGCATGTACGCTGTGCGATAGACGAGGCCGCCTTTGTGCAACGGCTCGACGATGCCATCGTAGAGCACGAGTTCCTCGAATTCATCGGCGAGTGTCGGAGCGGTCATGGCGAGGCGCTGGCGCAGCGCGCGAACATTGAGCCTGTCGCCTGCGGAACATGACATAGGCGGACCTGCCGCAGGTCGCGCCGATCGAGCGGTGCGCCTGTTCTTTCCCGCGCCCGACCGATTTCTTAGGCTATTGTCTGCACGAGGGTTCTTCCGCCAGGTCCTGGAGCATGACGCGATGATCCTCGGCGGCGGCATTCTGGAGCTGGAAAAGAATCGAACACATATTCTCGACCTATCGGTGCGCCTTCACTTCCAGGCCCGCGACCCCGCCACGCGGAAGCTTCAGCATCTGCTTCACCTCGCGGGTGGGCGCCGCGCGCTACGCGCTTCTTGAGGTGCGGCCGTCGAACTACGCGCCGTGCGCACGCTTTACCAGCGAATGGAATTCATCTGCTCCGGATGCGCAAGAACGGTCATCCCGCGACTGGCAGGCACGAGGGCGCGATCATCATGACCCGCGTGTTGTGAGGAGACGGACAACGGTGAAACCTGTGCTAGTGGTCCTCCCGTTTCGCGGCACGGCGCGTGCGGCGCTGGAAGCACTGATCGAGGATCTGGCGTTGCTCGGTTTTGAAGCCAGATTGATGGCGGAAGCGGGCGTGCCCGAAGACGCGTACGACCGGCGCCGCGGCCAGTATCATGCCGAGGCGTTTCTCGGCGTCGCCAGGCGCATGGCGGGCACCGCGGGAAAACGGGTGCTCGGCGTCACCGACCGCGATCTCTATGCCGAGGGCCTCAATTTCGTGTTTGGGCTCGCCGAGTCGCCCGGCCGCGCGGCGGTGATCTCGCTCGCGCGCCTGCGGGAAACCGACAATGTGACGCGGCAGCGTGCGCGGGCTGCGAAGGAGGCGGTGCACGAGCTCGGTCACACATTCGGACTCGACCATTGTTCCGATCCCCGCTGCGTCATGCACTTCAGCAACACGCTCGTCGATACCGACCGCAAGGGTACCGAATTCTGTCCATCCTGCCGCGCACGGCTCGGTGGTTAGGCGCGGCGTCCCGGCCCGCGACCGCCAAGCTCGCGGCGCCGCCGGATCAGTCCGGCCTCGAGCCGCGCGAAGCCGATCGTCTTGCGGTGGTGCGCGGCCAGATCGATTCCGAGCCGGCGCGCGATCTGCCTGACCGCCGGCAACGGCTCGGGATCGGCCTTCTTCCAGTACGGCCGCAGTTCACGCAAAAAGATGTTCGTCGTCACCGGTCCGACGCCGTAGAAGCTCATGAGGCGTACCTCGAGATCGCGCGCGTCCTCCGCCTGTGTGTGCAACCGCGCGAGGCTGGCGCCGTAGTCGGCGATCAGCTGATCGCACACGCGCAGGATCTGGCGCGCGGTCTTCTCGTCATAGCGCACGAAGCCGCCCTCGCGCAGGATCGGATTGACCAGAAAATCCCAGCCGGCGGCGAGAATCCGGCGCGGCTCGAGCAGCTCGTAGCGCGCGAACGCGTCATAGGTGCGCCGGGCGATGGTCTCGGAGATGCGGTGGCCGAACAGGATACTCGCGAGGAACCACTTGAATAGCTCCCCGTCATCGCCGCGCGCGAGCTCGATGCCGAGTTCTTCGGAGTAGAGCCGGCTGCGGCCGAGTCGGGCAAGCGCTGCCGTTTCCGGCGCGCGGGCCGCGCGCATCAGCTCGCCGCGGCCGGCCGGTCTTCGACCGTCGCGCGGCGCAGGCCGAGCAATTGCTCGAGGCGATCGCGCTCGAGATCCTCTTCGGCCTCGAGCGCCGCGATCAACCGATCGAGATCGGCACGGCGGGCACGTAGCACCTGCGCGGCGCCGGTCTCCGCGGCGTGCAGCAGTTCGTGCACCGCCTTGTCCACGCGCTGGGCCGAAGCCTCCGAGAAGCGTCGGGGCAACGCGATCTCGCGGCCGAGAAACGGGTGTTCCTCGGCCTCGCGCAGATCGACCGGGCCGATTTCCTCGGACATGCCCCAGCGCGCCACCATAGCGCGCGCGAGCGCCGTGGCCTGGCGGATGTCGTCGTCGGCGCCGGAGCTGACGCTCCCGAGCAGCTCGCGCTCGGCGGTGCGTCCGCCCAGCATCACGGTGAGGCGCGCTCGCAGGTATTCCTCGGGGAGGGTGTGACGCTCCTGCTCGGGCAACTGCTGGGTGCCGCCCAGCGCCCGCCCGCGCGGAACGATGCTGACCTTATATAAGGGATCGGCGTGCGGCAGGAAATAGGCGACCACCGCGTGGCCGGCCTCGTGCACCGCCAGGCGGTGCCGCTCCTCGGGCTGGATCACGAGCGAACGCGTCGCCCCCAGGATCACCTTGTCGCGCGCTTCATCGAGGTGCCGCATCATCACCGCGTCGCGTTGCTCGCGCGCGGCGAGGATCGCCGCCTCGTTGACGAGGTTCCGCAGGTCGGCGCCCGAGAAGCCGGGGGTGGTTCCGGCGATACGGTCGAGATCCATGTCCTCCGCCAGGGGCACCTTGCGCGTGTGTACCTTGAGGATGGCGGCACGGTCCTTGCGGTCGGGCAGATCGAGCATCACGTGCCGATCGAAGCGTCCGGGACGCAACAGCGCTGGATCGAGCACGTCCGGCCGATTGGTGGCGGCGAGTACGATCACCGACTCGTGCGGCTGGAAGCCGTCCATTTCGGCAAGGATCTGGTTGAGCGTCTGCTCGCGCTCGTCGTGGCCGCCGCCCAGTCCCGTGCCGCGCGTGCGCCCGACCGCGTCGAGCTCGTCGATGAACATGATACAGGGCGCGTGTTTCTTCGCCTGCGCGAACAGGTTGCGCACGCGCGAGGCGCCCACGCCCACGAAGACCTCGATGAACTCGGAACCCGAGATCGAGAAGAACGGCACGCCGGCTTCGCCCGCGAGCGCACGTGCCAGCAAGGTCTTGCCGGTGCCGGGCGGACCCATGAGCAGGACGCCGCGCGGCACCTCGGCGCCGAGCTTGCGAAACTTGTCGGGATCGCGCAGGTAGTCGACGAGCTCCTGTACCTCGCGCTTGGCGTTTTCCTGGCCGGCGACGTCGGCGAACGTGACGTCCGGACGCTCGACCTTCTTCGCAACGCCTTCGAGAAATTTCTGCAGCTCGCTTCCCGGCCCGACGCCGCCGCCGACCAGCCGCGACGCGCGCCGGTAGAATGTCCAGATGAGCCCGATCAGGAGCAGCCACGGCAGCAAGTAGAGCAGCGTCGTGCCCAAGCCGCCGCGCTCGTCGGGCTCGACCATGAGCTCTACGTGGTTTCGCTCCAGCAGCGGCAGGAACTCTGCGTCGCCGAACGGCGGGAGGCGCGTGAGCACCTGCTCGGCCGCCTTGCCCTGCGGCCCAATCGGCTGCGGCGCGCGAAGATGTGCGCTGATCTCCGCGCCACGCAACTGCACCTCCGCGACCTTGTCCTGTGCGAGCAGCGTCTTGAACTGCGTGTAGGCGATTTCAGGGCGCGCGGGTCCGAAGGGCGCATAGGGCACGAAGAGCAGGAACAACAGCAGCAGCAAGAGAAAAAGCGAGGGCAGCACAAATTGCAACCAGCGTCTGGCTTTGTCGTTGGGTCGCGTTTTCCTCGGGACGGGCATGGGGCATCGGCATCGGCCTAAGTAAAATCATGCTATCACCGCCCGGCGCGGGAACCCTGACCAAGATCAAAACCGCGCGTGCTCGCTGGGCGACCGCCCGTAAGGCCGGTTTGCCGCACCGTACCGAGGAAATGCGAGCCTAGCCTTGTCGGGGCGCAACCTCTTCGACCGTACAGCCGCTGATTACGCTGTACGGTTCGGTTTCGGTAGGGCGTCGGTCAGGGTTGGCGCACTCGTCCCGCATCTTGATGAGCAGCCAGTTGCGTTTGCTGCGGCCCATCGGCGTGCGCACCAGCGCGTCATAAACGGGGACCTCCGCTTCGACGCGAATCGTAAAAATAATCTGAGATGTTTAGATTTGCATCAAAGGCGAAACCGAGCTTCAATGTTAATCGTAAGAACAATCAAAGATATCTAGATTTGCACCTTAGGCAGAAATCTTCAGGCCACCCAGACCGACCCGCGGGGCGCGCGTGGTTTGGTAATGCGCAAAGAGAAGTAGCACAGTCTTCATAGCGTCGATACGGCGGACGCCGATAAGCCTGGCAAGACTGCGAAATAGTGAACCTTTATGATAATGGTAATGCGCCATGGCCACGAACACGGTAAAGGAGACCACCCATGAATTCTGCCGCCGCTGGTCCGCCTCGAAGGAGTAAGGGAAACACCGCAGCCGGACTGCAGGAGATCCGAATCCGATGAAAATCCCGTTCGCTAAATTCATTCATCTGAAGCTTTTCGAGCGTGTCATCGAGATCGTATTCGGTATTATGCTCCTGTTTATCACGCTTGGCATCATCATCGGCACGATGCACCTCTTCCTGCGTCTTCCCGATTTGCTCGCCTGGGAAGACAGCCCGCGCCACTACGTGGCCATCATTTCGGACGTGTTGACGTTGTTCATCCTTGTTGAACTGTCGCGCACCCTCGCAGATTACTTCACCGCCCACCGGCTGCGGATGACGTTTATCGTGGACGCCGGTATCGTGTTCATCCTGCGTGAGCTCGTGGTCAAGCTGTTCGAGGCGAAGATTGACATCGCTGAGATGTACGCGCTCTCGGCACTGATCGCCGTGCTCGGCGCCCTGCGCATCGGCTCGGTGCTGGTGTTCCAGCGTGAGAAGACCATGCTCGAGCAGTTGACCCAGACCACGGCGGGCAAGAGCGGGACGCCCGGGCTGTCGGAACCGGCCTCCAATCGGTTTCCGGGAAGGATGTTCCCGTAAAGAGATGACTTTCTTCCTTTAGGATAACCAATCATCCGCTGCCGGTATCGGTTCACCCAACCTCGGAACACGAGCAACAGGAGCTGAAGCGGGGACGACGAAGCCATAGCGCACGATGATATCGAACCAATGGTTGTTTCGCGCTACCGCCTGACACCTTCGGGAACAGTTGAAATGCCGTTCGGATTGTTGGGCATGGCGAGATCACCCACCTGCTTTGATCACGCGCTACGACCAAGCCCCGACCAATCGGTTACTTGGGTCGGACATCGATGTTGACCGATTTGACGCCCCGGCACATGGCGCGCCAGTCGGACCGCGCGGTCGAACTCCTGCTGACCGCTGGTGAATTCGCTCGACTGGACGTATCCCTGGCGAATTCGCCAGGGATACGCTCGGTCTCCAGATAATGGGCGCGCGTATCGGGCCGCAGAAGCAACCATGGCGTTCGAAGCAAGAATGATGAGCGCGATGGTGACCACATTGACCACCGTCAAAGCCATGTCGCGGTCTGATGATTAAAGTGCGTTTGTGAAAACGTTAAACGATGTTTCCTGAATGCTATGGCCGAACTACAGACGAACGCACTGGCGCGAATGTCATTCGATAAGCTGGTTTGGATTGTGCTGTCCTCGGCAAGGCGCCGGATGCAAAAGGGTCTGACCGAAACCCCCTCAAAGGAGAAACTCAATGTGCACGTCGCCAAATACCGCTAAACCCGAAGGCGCGATGAGCGTGACGGACGCGATCTATCACCGCCGCGCCGTGCGCGACTATGCGCCCCGGCAAATCGACCGGAATCTCATCCGCACGCTGCTCGATGCCGCGGTCCACGCGCCCACCGCCATGCACGAAGAGCCTTGGGCATTTGCCGTGATTCAGGACAAGAACCTGCTCGACCGCTTGTCGGACAGCGCCAAAGAGGAGATGCGCCGCGAGGCGCAAGACTCCGCCTCGCGCCTGGGAAGGCGTGCGCGAGATCGGCTGGCCGAGCCGGATTTCCACGTGTTTTATAACGCCGGGACGCTGATTGTCATTTACGCCAAATTTGCGGGGCCGTTTGTCGTGGCGGACTGCTGGCTGGCCGCGGAAAACCTGATGCTGGCTGCCTACGCCCAAGGGCTCGGCACCTGCGTCATCGGCTTTGCGGTCTCGGCGCTGAACACGCCGCAGTGGAAGGCGGAACTGAAAATCCCGGCGGAGATGACCGCCATCGCGCCGATGATTGTGGGGGTGCCCGCCGGCGAAACACCGCCCGTCTCCCGCCGGCCTCCGGAAATTATCGCTTGGCGATGAGAGCGGCGGAGATGTCACCGTGGTAAGACGGTCTTTACCTTTGTCGCGAGTTTACCGTCTGATTGAGCCGAGGCCGATCGTAATGGTCATCACCGCCCGCGCCGGCCGGCCGAACGTCATGACCATGTCGTGGCACATGATGATCGATTTCGCGCCGCCGATCCTGGCCTGCGTGATCAGCGACCAGGACTACACGTTTGAGATACTGAAGAAAACCAAAGAATGCGTCATCAGCATCCCGACGGTGGAATTGGCCAAAAAGGTGGTGACCTGCGGAAACACATCCGGGCGCACCGTCGACAAACTTAAAAAGTTCGGCCTTGCACAGTCCGCGGCCGCCCACGTGCGTGCGCCCCTGATCGACGAGTGCTACGTCAATCTTGAATGCAAAGTGATCGACTCGAAGCTTGTGACACTATACAACCTCTTCATTCAAGGTCGTGAGAACCAGCGCTGCGAGCCATGGAAGGCGCGAAGCGCCGAGGCGAGTAGTCCGCGGTAGGCGCGCGGCGACGGGCGAAGCACGGAGCCTGCCCGCGCCGTCGAGCCAGTGTGGGCGAGCGCGGTGGTCCCCGTCGAAGGGGACCGCTCGACCGCAGGGCGGCCGCGGCGTGCCGCAGGCGGAGCCGGAGGCACAATCATTGCGCCGTGTCCCGAGGGGC
>DASPRK010000238.1:0-12178 GCA_035624495.1 Methylomirabilis sp. (SeqCode)
ATGAGCCAGGGAAAGCGAAGCGCTGGCGAAGAGCCCGCGATAGCCGGGGTAGGGGACCCCGGCGTAGAGTCACTGTGGCGGTTCTCAGCCGCAGGACGGTCGCGGCCAAACGACACGCCGCGAGTCCCGAGGGCGTTTGGCGCACGGGACGTGCCAAACGTTTACTGAGGGCCGCGGCACTACGCAAAAATGAATATGATTCCGAACCGCCAGGGCGCCGGGGGCGCATCAAGCCGTCCTTGGCGCGGCGCCGGGGCTTCGAGTCGCCCCAGCCGGTACTTCCGTGTACCGGCGCTCGGCGGCGCGGATGCACGTTAAGTGCATCCGCGACTGCTCCCCCTCGCCCTGGCGGTTGATTTCATTTGGTTAGGGGGTTAATCCTCTGGATACCCGATCGCTCTCCGACTGGCTGGCGTGGATCGAAACGCTGCATCCACGAACTATCGAACTCGGTCTCGAGCGCGTGCACGCGGTGCTCGACAACATGGGCCTGCGGCGTCCGGCGTTCGCCGCAATCGCGATCACCGGCACCAACGGCAAGGGGTCGACAACGGCCATGTGCGAGGGGATCCTGCGCTGCGCCGGTTACAAGGTCGGGGCCTATACCTCGCCGCATCTTATCGTCTACAACGAACGCGTGCGCCTCGACGGCCGGTCCGTCACCGACGCCCGGCTTTGCGCCGCATTCGAGCGCATCGAAGCGGCGCGCGGGGAGGTGCCGCTGACGTATTTCGAGTTCGGTACGATCGCGGCTTTCGACATATTCCGCGACGCCAGAATCGACATCGCCGTGCTGGAGGTGGGCATGGGTGGGCGGCTTGACGCGGTCAACGCCATTGACGCCGACGTCTCGATCGTCACCGCCGTGGACATCGATCACGTTGCCTGGCTAGGCTCGACGCGCGAGACCATCGGCCGCGAGAAGGCCGGCATTTACCGGCCGGGACGGCCGGCGATCTGCGGCGATCCCAACCCGCCATCCGTAATTGGCGCCGAAGCGCAACGAATCGGCGCGAAGCTGTTGCAGCTCGGACGCGATTTCCACGTCGAGCGCGGTGCCACCGAATGGACCTGGCGTTTTGGCACGCGCCTGCGCGCCGGCCTGCCGTACCCGGCGCTGCGCGGCGATTATCAGTTGTTCAATGCCGCCTCGGCGTTGATGGCGCTCGAGATGCTGGGCGGACGCTTTTTGGTGACGCAGGCCAACGTGCGCGAAGGGCTGCTGTCGGCCGTGATACCTGGCCGGTTCCAGGTGCTGCCGGGTCGGCCAGTGCGCGTGCTGGACGTGGCGCACAACGCCCAGGCGGCACGCTCGCTCGCCGCCACCCTGAAGCAGCAGGCGGTGCCGGGCCTGACCCTGGCCGTGATCGGCATGTTGCGGGACAAGGACATCGCCGCGGTGGTCGGCGAGCTGAGGGACGTGGTGGACCGGTGGTACCTGGCGACCTTGCCGGTCGCGCGCGGCGCCAGCGCCGTGCAGCTGATCGAGTCGCTGCGTACGGCCGGCATCCAGACCAAGGCCGTCGCTTTCGACGACGTGCCTCGGGCCTACGCCGCCGCGGTGCATGAGGCGACCGAATCCGATCGGATCGTCGTTTTTGGATCGTTTCACACCGTCGGTGATATACTGGCGAACTTCGAAAAGGCCTGATGCCATGGCGGACAGAAACGACGCCCGTCCCGAATTCAATCCCAAGCATCGCATCGTCGGCGCCATCGTCATCGTGGCGTTCGCGGTCATCGTTCTGCCGCTGATCTTGCGCGGACGCGAACCTCCGCCGCCGCCCCATGGCGGCAGCGAGGGCACCGCGCGCGGCATGATCAACGAAACCAAGGTCGTGGTGACGCCGGTCGCGCCGGAAGAGGCGAAGGCCAAACCGGCCTTGGCCGCGGCGCCGAAGAGCGAGATGAAGACGACCGCGGTCGAGAACGCGCCAAAGCCGGAACCCAAGTCGTCTGCACCCGTGGAGAAGATGGCCGCGGACAAAAAACCGTCCGCTGCTCCGGCGCCGGAAAAGGCCGCAACCACCGCCGCGGAGGAAAAGATCACCAAGGGCTGGATGGTGCAGGTGGGCACCTTCTCCAACGCCGAAAATGCCACGCACCTGCGCGACAAGCTCGCGAGCCACGGCCACGCGGTGCACGCCGAAACCGTGACGCTCCATGGCAAGCGCGTCGTGCGCCTGCGTGTCGGCCCGTTCCGCGACAAGACCCAGGCGATGCAAGCGATAGCGCAGATTCACAAGCTGACCGGCGTGCAAGGCGTGGCGCTGGCTTATCCATGACCATCGATGAACGCGTTTGATCTGGTCATGCTCGCGGTCCTGATCGTGTTCGCGCTGCTGGGCGCGTGGCGCGGCCTGGTGAGCGAAGCGATTTCGATCCTGCAATGGGTGGTTTCCGGAGTGATCGCCTGGTTTTTCGCGAGCCGGCTGTCGGAACACTTCAAGGGCTTCCTGGACGAACCGGCATTGCGCAAGCTGTTGGCTTTCGTGCTGATCTTCATCGTGGTTTTCGCGCTCGGCGTGGCGGTTTCCTGGCTGATCCGCAGACACCTCCCGGCCAAGCGGGGCTTTCGCATCGCCAACGCCATTTTGGGCGGCGTGTTCGGCGCCGCGCGCGGGGCCCTGGTCATACTCATCGTTTTTCTCGGAGCCGGCCTGACGACTTACCCGCAGCGTGCCTGGTGGCGCCAATCGAGCCTCGCGCCGTTTTTCGAGCGTTCCGCGTTGTTCGTCGGTGAGTATCTGCCGCGCGATATTGCCCGGCATATCCGCTACAGTTAGAATTGCACTTTAAGCACAGGAGGTTCTTCCTGCATGTGCGGCATCATCGGCATTCTCGCCAGTTTCCCGGTCAATCAATCGCTGTACGACGGCCTGCTGGTCCTGCAACATCGCGGCCAGGACGCCGCCGGCATCCTCACCTGCGACGACAAGCGCATTCATCTGCGCAAGGACAACGGCCTGGTGCGCGATGTGTTCCAGGAACGCCACATGCTCGGCCTCAAGGGCAACATGGGCATCGGGCACGTGCGCTATCCGACCGCCGGCTGCGATTCACCGGCCGAGGCCCAGCCGTTCTACGTGAATTCCCCGTTCGGGCTGGCGTTGGCGCACAACGGCAATCTCACGAACGCCGATCAGCTGAAGGACGAGCTGTACCGCGAGGACCTGCGGCACATCAACACCGACTCCGACTCCGAAATCCTGCTTAACGTCTTCGCGCACGAGCTGCAGGCCGTGGCCAAGCTGCGCCTGACCCCGGAGCATATCTTCCGCGCCGTCACCGCCGTGCACCGGCGCTGCCGCGGCGCCTACGCCGTCACCATGCTGGTGGCCGGCTTCGGCATCGTCGCCTTCCGCGATCCATACGGCATTCGTCCGCTGGTTCTGGGCAAGCGCGACACCGACCAGGGCGCGGAATACATGTTCGCCTCCGAGTCCGTGGCGCTCGACGTGCTCGGTTTCGATCTGGTGCGCGACGTGGCGCCGGGCGAGTGCGTCGTCGTGGACATCCACGGCCAGCTGCACAGCCAGCAATGCGCCGAGAAGCCGACGCACGCGCCGTGCATCTTCGAATTCGTTTACTTCGCGCGCCCCGACTCGATGATGGACGGCATCTACGTGCACAAGACGCGCCTGCGCATGGGCGAGCGGCTGGCCGGCAAGATCAAGCGCGTGTGGCCGGACCACGACATCGACGTCGTGATCCCGATCCCCGACACCTCGCGCACCGCGGCGCTGCAGATGGCGTACGAACTGGACCTGCCGTACCGCGAGGGCTTCATCAAGAACCGCTACATCGGCCGCACCTTCATCATGCCCGGCCAGGCCGAGCGCAGGAAATCGGTGCGCCAGAAGCTGAACGCCATCGATGTCGAATTCCGGCGCAAGAACGTGCTGCTGGTGGACGACTCCATCGTGCGCGGCACGACCAGCAAGCAGATCATCCAGATGGCGCGCGAGGCCGGCGCGCGCAAGGTTTACTTCGCCTCGGCCGCGCCGCCGGTGCGTTTCCCCAACGTCTACGGCATCGACATGCCGTCGCGCAACGAATTGATCGGCAATGGCCGGACCGAGGACGAGATTGCGGCGGTCATCGGCGCGGACAAGCTGATCTACCAGGACCTCGCCGATCTCATCGAGGCCGCGCGCGAGGGCAACCCCAAGATCCAGCACTTCGACGCTTCGTGCTTCAACGGCGAGTACATCACCGGCGACGTCACCCGGGATTATCTCGACCGCATCGAACGCCAGCGCAATGATTCCGCCAAGACCCAGCGTAGCGTGACCGGGCCGGGTGGGAATCAGAATGGGAATGATCTGGTGACGGCGGAAGTGTTGACGTTTCCACGGTAGGTGTCATCCACGCGAAAACTTCTTTTGTTGTCATGCCCGCGGAGGCGGGCATCCAGGGTGTAAATAACAAAAGCCGCCCTCTGGGCGGCTTTTTCATTATTGCTTGTCACCCCGGCGAAAGCCGGGGTCCAGGCCTTGAATGGTATCGCGCGCTTTGCGCGCGATTCTTAAAAGCTACTTGTGGGTGGCTGACCCACGGCAGGTGACTTTCTCTTGCTTGTCTAAGAGAAAGTCACCAAAGAGAAGGACACCCCGGAGCCGCCGAAGACTCCCTGCGCTTCTCGTTCGCCTCGGCGCGCGCCTAACTCGCCGGGCGCAAACAACGCGCCTCGGGCTCGATGAAGTGTCTCGCGACACCCCCGAGGCGGGCTACGATGCTCGGCGGCGGCTACGGGGCCTGAAAATCACATTGCACGCTCAGCTTGACTCAAAAGGCGGAAATCTCAAACATGTTAACGAAACTTAAACCCAATTAAATAAAGTTAGCCGAGTAATACCGGAACACTCGATCATGAAACAAAAGTATGAACTATCGCGAGTTTCAGGCGCCCCTGTCGCTGACGAGGAGTTACTCAGCGATTTGCGTAATGTGGCTCAGATTATCGGGCAACAAACAGTACCCCAGAAAAAATACGGTGAGATTGGAAAATATGACTACAGCACACTGATACGACGATTTGGGTCTTGGAATAAGGCTTTACGAAAGGCAGGACTCAGGCTGTCAAATGAAATCCAGATTTCTGACGAACGTTTGTTTGAAAATATTCTAAATCTCTGGCAACACCTTGGCAGACAGCCTCGAAGAAGTGATCTCGAAAATGAGGTTTCAGAGTTTTCACAAAGCCCATATAAGCGTCGTTTCGGGTCTTGGATGGCTGCTTTGGAAAGTTTTGTCGCATACACAAACGCCTCGGAGGCTGAGCCACGGGAGATCAAACAAACCGCAGTGCTAGCACCAAGGCGAACTGGACGTGATCCTTCGCTTCGTTTGAGGTTCAAGGTGCTCCAACGTGACCGCTTCTCGTGTCAACAGTGTGGCGCGAGCCCTGCCAAGTCGGTGAATGTTGAGTTGCATGTCGATCACGTTGTACCTTGGAGCAAAGGCGGAGAGACTACATTAAATAACCTCCAAACCTTGTGTGCTAAATGCAACTTGGGGAAGGGAAACCTTGGGTAAGAATGAGCCAATATTTAGTGCGATCGGTTTCGCAATGCCTACGCACTGCCAGTCATATATGTAACCTGGGTTGAGCGACAGCGAAACCCAACAAATTGCATTGACAGACCACGAATGACGTTATAGATTGCGTTCATTGGCGCCGATTTGAGCTTCAGCTTGCGGGCGCGATACAAATGCCGCTAAAGCGAGAATATCCGCTCCGGCCGCATTTGCGGCTTTTTTTACGCCCGCAAGCCTGCGCCGTAACACCAAGAAAGGAGCAGCAGGCATGTCCGACGAGTTCAGCGAATGGGGTTTCGACACCCGCGCGGTGCGGGCGGGGCAGCATCGCACCAATGAAGGCGAGAATTCCGAGCCGATTTTCGCCACTTCCAGTTACGTGTTCAAAACCGCCGCCGAAGCGGCGGCGCGCTTCGCCGGGACCGAGCCGGGGAATATCTACTCGCGCTTCACCAATCCCACGGTGCGCGCGTTCGAGGAGCGCCTGGCGGCGCTGGAGGGCGGCGCGAAATGCGTCGCCACCGCTTCCGGCATGGTCGCGATCCTGTCCACCTGCCTGACGCTGCTGAAAAGCGGCGATCACATCGTCGCCTCGCGCAACATCTTCGGCGCCACGGTGCTGCTGTTCAACAACTTTCTCGCCAAATTCGGGGTGCAGACGAGCTACGTGCCGCTCACGGATTACAGCGCATGGGAAAAGGCGATCAAGCCAAATACCAAGCTGCTGTTCCTGGAGACGCCGTCCAATCCTCTCACCGAAATCGCCGACATCGCGCGTCTCAGCAAGATTGCGCATGCCAGGGATTGTTGGCTGGTAGTGGATAACGTGTTCTGCACGCCGGTGCTGCAGCAGCCGCTCAAGCTCGGAGCCGATCTCGTGGTGCATTCGGCGACGAAATACATCGACGGCCAAGGCCGCTGCGTCGGCGGTGCGGTGGTGGGCAATCATGAGCTGGTCGGCGAGAAGGTCTACGGGTTCATGCGCACGTGCGGACCGTCTTTGAGCCCGTTCAACGCCTGGGTGTTTCTCAAGGGTCTGGAGACGCTGAGCCTGCGGGTGAAGGCGCAAAGCGCCCATGCGTTCGAGTTGGCGCGCTGGCTCGAGAAGCAGCCGCGGGTGAAGCGCGTTTACTACCCGGGGCTGGTGTCGCATCCGCAGCACGAGTTGGCGAAAAATCAGCAGTCGGGTTACGGCGGCATCGTGTCGTTCGAGGTAGAGGGCGGCAAGGACGCGGCCTGGAAGCTGATCGACAGCACGCGCGTGATTTCCATCACGGCGAATCTGGGCGACACCAAGTCCACGGTCACGCACCCGGCCACGACCACGCACGGTCGATTGACGCCTGAGCAACGCGCCGAGGCCGGTATCAGCGACGGGCTTATCCGGATTTCAGTCGGCTTGGAAGATGTAGAGGATCTCAAGAAGGATCTGGCGCGCGGCCTGTGACCGCGTAAGATGGCCGCATGAAAGTCGGTCTGTTCGTCACCTGCCTCGTGGACCTGATGCGCCCGAGCATTGGCTTCGCGGCCTTGCGCTTGCTGGAAGCGGCGGGATGCGAAGTGGTGGTGCCGCCGACGCAAACCTGCTGCGGCCAGCCGGGATACAATTCCGGCGACCGAATCGCGGCCAAAACCCTGGCGAAGAAAGTCCTCAAGGAATTCGACGGCTGCGATTATATCGTGGTACCGTCAGGGTCCTGCGGCGGCATGATCCGTGTACATTACCCGGCGCTGTTCGCGGACGAGCCGGCGCTGCACGAAACCGTGCAGCGCGTGGCCGAACGCACTTATGAACTGACGGATTTCCTGGTCAACGTTGCCAAGCTCGAATCGGTTCCCGGTCGCTACAGCGGTCCGCTTACATATCACGATTCCTGCTCTGGCCTGCGCGAACTCCATGTGCAAGCACAGCCGCGCGCGCTGTTGGCGAAGCTGCCCGGCGTGAAGCTCGCCGAGATGTGCGAATCCTCCACCTGCTGCGGTTTCGGCGGCACGTTTTCGGTCAAGTTCGGCGACATCTCGGCGCGCATGGCGGACAACAAGTGCGTGCACATCGCCCGGACCGGCGCCGGCGCCATCGTGGCCGGCGATCTGGGTTGCCTGCTCAACATCGAGGGGCGCTTGCGCCGCCGCGGCGATTTGCAAACCCGGGTACTGCACATCGCCGAAGTGCTGGCGGGTGAGGACGGCGTATGCAAGTAACCGCGATGCACTTCAAGCGAAAGGCGGCGGAAAACCTGAGCAACGAAAAGCTCCAGCGCGCGCTGGAGAAGCTCCAGACGAAATTCGTCAACGGCCGCGCCGCGGCGATCGCGGAGCTGCCGAACTTCGATCAAATACGAAACGCCGCCGCGGATGTCCGCGAACGGGTGATCAACAACCTCGACCGTTATCTGTTGCGTTTCGAGCAGGAAGCCACGGCGCGCGGCGCGGTGGTGCACTGGGCCGAAACCGCGGACGACGTCAATCGCATCGTCGCCGACATCGCCGTGCTGCACGGCGTGCAGCGCATCGTCAAGTCGAAGTCCATGGTGAGCGAAGAGTGCGGCCTGAACGACTATCTCGAAAGCCAGGGCCTGAACGTACTTGAGACCGACCTCGGCGAATACATTCTGCAATTGGCGCATGAGCCGCCGTCGCACATCGTGGCCCCGGTAGTGCACAAGACCAAGGAGGACATCGCCGATCTGTTCGTGGACAAACACCACCGTCCGCGCACCACGCAGATCGCCGAGCTGTGCCGCGAGGCGCGCGAGGTGTTGCGCCCGGGCTTCCTCGCCGCCGACATGGGCATTTCCGGAGGGAATTTCATCATCGCCGAGACCGGCTCGGTATTGATCATCACCAACGAAGGCAACGGCCGGCTGTCGACCACGCTGCCGCGCGTGCACGTCGCCGTCACCGGCATCGAGAAAGTGGTGCCGACGCTGGAGGACGTGACCACCCTGCTGCGCCTGCTGCCGCGCTCGGCCACCGGGCAGTCCATCACCAACTATGTGTCGGTGCTGACCGGCGTCAAAGGCAGGGATGATGCCGACGGGGCGGAGCATTTTCATATCATCCTGCTCGATAACGGCCGCAGCCGCCTCCTCGGCACTGAATTGCAACCGATGCTGCGCTGCATCCGTTGTGGCGCCTGCATGAATCACTGCCCGGTGTATCAGAACATCGGCGGTCACGCCTACGGCTGGGTGTATCCGGGGCCGATGGGTTCGGTGCTGACGCCGAGCTTCGTCGGGCTGGAGAACGCGCTCGACTTGCCGAACGCGTCAACTTTTTGCGGCCAGTGCGCCGTGGTGTGCCCGGTGAAGATTCCGCTGCCGGACCTGATGCGGCACCTGCGCAACCGGCAAGTGGAGCGGCATCTGCGGCCGTGGCAGGAACGTGCGGCGCTGCGCGTGTGGTCGTGGATGGCACAGCACCCGGCCCTGTACGCTCTCAGCACGCGCGTCGCCGCGCGCCTGCTGCGCTTGTTCGCCGGCGGCAAGAAAAGATTGAGCCATCTTCCGGGCGCCTCCGGCTGGACCGAGGAACGCGACATGCCGGCGCCGGCAGGCCGGACTTTCCGCGATCTGTATCGCGTGGGGCGACGCGCATGAGCGCGCGTGAAAACATCCTGGCGCGAATCGGAAAGGCGCGTGGGCCCGCTGCCGCCGTGGATGTTGATGACGTCATACGGCGTCACCCGCGCGGGCCGATACCGCCGCTGGAAAAAAATCTGGCGCGACTCTTCGGCGAACAGGCGACGCGGCTGGCGAGCGATGTCGTCAGCGCGGCGACGATAGCGGAGGTTCCGGATCTGGTGGCGCGCTACCTGGGCGAACGCCGTTTGACGATGCAGACCGTCTGCTGGCCGGGACTGGCGACGCTCGACTGGCGCGCCGCCGGCATCGAGGCGCAGGCGCGCGCGGCGCGCGGCGAGGACATGGTCGGCATCACCGGCGCCTTCGCCGGCATCGCCGAGACCGGCACGCTGATGCTGCTTTCCGGGCCGCAAACCCCGGCCACCGTCAGTCTGCTGCCGGAAACCCACATCGCCGTCGTGGAAAATGCGCGGATCGTCGCCACCATGGAAGACGCCTGGGATCGGCTGCGCGCCGAGTACGGAACCCCACCGCGCGCGGTAAACTTCATCTCCGGGCCGTCACGCACGGCGGACGTGGAGCAGACCGTCACGCTCGGCGCGCACGGGCCGTATCGAGTTTTGATTATTGTCGTCGGCGACGCCCGGGCCAATCCGGCCTGAGCGTCGATCAAGCGAGGTGCAACATGACGCAACCGGTCTTGTCTCTGTGGATCAACGGCAAAGCCCAGGCGGCCGCGAGCACGCGCACGGCCGAGATTTTCAATCCCGCGACCGGTCAGGTCATCCGGCGCGTGCCACTGGCGAGCAGGCAGGACGTCGAGCTGGCCGTAGCCGCGGCGCGCGCGGCGTTTCCGGGCTGGCGCGACACCACGCCGCTGCGGCGCGCGCGCGTTCTCATGCGCTTTCGCGAGCTGATGCAGGCGCACCGCGACGAGCTGGTGCACCTGATCTGCGAGGAGCATGGCAAGACGCGCGAGGACGCCGCCGGTTCGCTGCAGCGCGGCATCGAAGTGATCGAGTTCGCCACCGGCGTACCGCACTTGTTGAAAGGCGAGCAGGCTGAGGACGTCGGCCGCGGCGTGGATTGTCATTCCTTGCTGCAGCCGGTGGGCGTGTGCGCCGGCATCACGCCGTTCAACTTTCCGGTGATGGTGCCGCTGTGGATGTTTCCAGTCGCGATCGCCTGCGGCAACGCCTTCATCCTAAAACCTTCGGAGAAGGTGCCGTCGGCCAGCCTGCGCATGGCCGAACTGTTTCGCGAAGCGGGATTGCCCGACGGCGTGTTCAATGTGATTCCCGGCGACAAGGAAGCGGTCGAGGCGCTGCTCACGCACCCGGACGTGCGCGCAATCTCGTTCGTAGGATCGACGCCGGTGGCGAAATACATCTATGAAACCGCGGCGCGCCATGGCAAGCGCGTGCAGGCCCTCGGGGGGGCCAAGAACCACGCCGTGGTGATGCCGGATGCCGACCTCGACTTCACCGCCGAGGCCCTGGTCAGCGCCGCCTACGGTTCGGCGGGCGAGCGCTGCATGGCGATCTCCACGGTCGTCGCGGTCGGTGCCGCCGGCGACGCACTGGTGGCCAAGCTGCGCGACAAAGCGGCGCGTATCAAGATCGGGCCAGGCGAGCAGCCGGACGTGGACATGGGGCCAGTGATTACGGCGCCGCATCGCGCGCGCGTGCAGAAACTGATCGACAGCGGCGTGGCCGAGGGCGCCAGGCTCGTGCTCGACGGGCGTGGTTACAGGGTCCCCGGCAAGGAACAGGGCTTTTTTCTCGGGCCGACGCTGTTCGACCAGGTCACGACCACGATGGAAATTTACCGTGAGGAAATTTTCGGCCCGGTGCTGATCGTGCTGCGCGCCAATACGATCGACGAGGCGATCCAGCTGGTCAACGGCAATCCCTATGGCAATGGCACCGCCATTTTCACGCGTTCCGGCGCGCACGCGCGCCGCTTCGAGCGCGACATCGAGGTCGGCATGGTCGGCGTCAACGTGCCGATCCCGGTGCCGATGGCATTTTTCTCCTTTGGCGGCTGGAAGGCGTCGCTGTTCGGCGACCTGCACGTGCACGGCATGGAAGGCGTGTATTTCTACACCCGCACCAAGGTGGTGACAAGCCGCTGGCCCGCGGGCGAGGAGCAGGAGCCGTCCAAGCTGTCGATGCCGACGCACTGATGAATTCATCGCCGGTGGCGGATGAAAACATGCTGGCGGGAATCTACAATTACCGCCGGCTGACGGACCGGCTCGCTACGGCCGGGCAACCGACGGAAGCGGAACTGGTCGCGGTCGCGCAGGCCGGTTATGCGGTGGTGGTGAATCTGGCTTTGCACGATGCCGAATACTCCTTGCCCGACGAGCGCAGGACTGTCGAAGCGCTCGGCATGCGCTACGTGCACATTCCGGTGGCGTGGGCACGTCCATTGCGTTCCGATCTCGAACGCTTTTTCGGCGTCATGGACGAATTGTCGGACGACCGTGTATTCGTGCATTGCGCCGCCAACAAACGCGTCTCGGCGTTCATCGCCTTGCATCGCATTCTGCGTCACGGCTGGGAGCGGGACGCCGCGTTCGCCGAGATGCGCGCCGTGTGGGAGCCCGACGCCGTCTGGTCCCGTTTCTTGAACGACATGCTTGCATCAGAAGGATAAAAATGTCCGTCAATCCCCGTCAACACCTGCTCGAGATATTCCAGGCCGCCATCGTCGCCGTGAACGGCCGGGTGCGCGTGCGCGACCGTTTGCAGGCGCGCTCGTTGCCCGGGACGCTGTACCTGATCGCCATCGGCAAGGCCGCCTGCGCCATGGCGCAAGGCGCGCACGAGGCGCTCGGCAACCGCATCGCCGATGCGCTGGTGATCACCAAAAAGGGCTACGCCGAAGCGCTGCCGTGGCCGGTGCTGGAGGCGGGGCACCCGCTGGTGGATGAATCCAGCCTCGAAGCCGGCAAACAGTTGCTGGCGTTTGTCGACCGGATTCCGAGGAACGCATCGGTGCTCGTCCTGATCTCGGGCGGCGCCTCGGCGCTGGTGGAGGCGCTGCCG
>DASPRK010000024.1:0-14958 GCA_035624495.1 Methylomirabilis sp. (SeqCode)
GGCCTTCAGTCTGGGCGACCCGCAATCGCTCGCCTGGGCATTCCCGTTGAGCGATGACCACAGCCTGGACGATGCCGCCGCAAAATATCTCGAAAAACTGCGCGCCTCGGGCGAGCTGGCGGCGCTGATCGATCGCTATTACGGCCCGGCCAGCGTGTCGAATTTCATCAACCTGAGCGTCTACAAGGTCCGCTTGCGCAATCGCTTGCCGCAATATCAATTGCTGTTCGAAAAGGCCGGCAAGGATTACGGCATCGACTGGCGATTGCTCGCCGCCATCGGCTACCAGGAATCGTACTGGGACCCCACGGCGGTTTCGCCGACCGGGGTGCGCGGCATGATGATGCTGACCGAGGAAACCGCAAATCAACTGGACATCAAGGACCGGCTGGACCCGGCGCAGAGCGTTGACGGCGGGGCGCGCTACATCAAGGGCTTAATCGAGCGCATGCCGCCCGGCATCACCGAACCGGACCGAACCTGGTTGGCGCTCGCCGCCTACAACATCGGCATCAACCACTTGGAAGACGCGCGTATTCTCACGCAGAAGCAGGGACACGACCCCAATAAGTGGAATGACGTCAAGAATTACCTGCCGTGGCTGGCCGAGGCGAAATGGTACAACAAGACCAAGAACGGCTATGCCCGCGGTTTCGAGGCCGTTGTCTTCGTCAATGGCGTGCGCACGTATTATGACGTGCTGGTCAAGCTCGACGAGGACGAAAAGGCCAGGAATACGCCGGAGGCCTTCGGGCTAAAGGCGCCGGCGATTTGATTAATGCAGGTTAGGCCGAGCGACCCCGACAAATTCGCCAGGAGCGATTTTGGACGGCTGAAGGCTGACCCGCAGAGCGGAGTCCAGGGATGGACTCCGCAAGTTCGACAATCGAGCGGCAATGTCGTTGGGGGTTCGCTACGCTCACCCCAACCTACATCCGTACGTTTGCCGCCTCTCTCAGCGCCGGGACTCGAAAAATTTCCGTAACATCTCACCACACTCTTCCGCCAGCACACCCCGACTTACCTGCGCCCGATGGTTGAGCGCGGCGGAATCGAGGAGATTGAACACCGAACCGGCCGCGCCGGTCTTCGGGTCGGCGGCGCCGTAGACGACCCGCGCCAACCGTGCATGGACGATCGCGCCGGCGCACATGGCGCAGGGTTCGAGCGTTACGTATAACGCCGCGCCGGGAAGGCGATAATTCCCGACACGCTGAGCGGCAGCGCGCAACGCCACGATCTCGGCGTGCGCAGTCGGATCATGCGACACGATCGGCTGGTTCCAGCCTTCGCCGATGATCTCCTCCTGGAGCACGACCAGCGCGCCCACCGGGACCTCGCCCGCCTCCCCGGCATGCCGCGCGAGCTCGAGAGCGCGGCGCATGAACCGTGCATCAATTTCAGATTTCCGATTTCCGATTTCCGATTCGTTGTTGATCATACCATCAGAAATTTGAATCAGAAATTAAAAATCCAGCTACTCCCATTCGATGGTCGCCGGCGGCTTGCCGGAGATGTCGTAAACCACGCGCGAGATCCCGCGCACTTCGTTGATGATGCGGTTGGAGATGGCGCCGAGAGTTTCGTAGGGAATGCGCGCCCAGTTGGCGGTCATGAAATCCACCGTCTCGACCGCGCGCAGCGCGACCACGTAATCGTAGGCGCGCGCATCGCCGAGCACGGCCACTGACTTGACCGGCAGAAAAACGGCGAAGGCCTGGCTGATCTTGTCGTACAGCTCGTGCCGGTAGAGCTCTTCGAGGTAGATGGCGTCGGCGCGGCGCAATAGGTCAGCGTATTCCTTTTTTACTTCGCCCAGTATGCGCACGCCCAGGCCCGGTCCGGGGAACGGGTGGCGGTAGATCATCTGGTGCGGCAGGCCCAGTTCCTCGCCGATGCGGCGGACCTCGTCCTTGAACAGCTCGCGCAGCGGCTCGAGCAGCATGAGATTCATCATCTCCGGCAGACCGCCGACGTTGTGATGCGACTTGATCACATGCGCCTTCCTGGTCTTGGCCGCGGCGGATTCGATCACGTCCGGATAGATTGTGCCTTGAGCGAGCCAGCGCGCGTTCTTGATCTTGGTCGCTTCCTCCTCGAATACTTCGATGAAGATTCCGCCGATGATCTTGCGTTTCTTCTCCGGATCGGAAACGCCCTTGAGCGCCGCGAGAAAGCGATCTTCCGCGTCCACGCGAATCACCTTCACGCCCATGTGCCGGGCAAAGGTGTCCATCACCTGATCGCCCTCGTTCAGGCGCAGCAGGCCGTTGTCGACGAAAATGCACGTGAGCTGCTTGCCGATCGCGCGGTGCAGCAGCGCCGCCACCACCGAGGAATCCACGCCGCCGGAGAGACCGAGCACCACTTCATCCCGCCCGACCTGGTCGCGCACCGACTGCACCATGCTCTCGATGATGTTGCCTGGGGTCCACAGCGACTGGCAGCCGCAGATCTCGTGCACGAAACGCTGCAGAATCCCGCTCCCTTGGGTCGTGTGCGTCACCTCCGGATGGAATTGCACGCCGTAGAAACCGCGCGATTCGTCGGCGATGCCGGCGAGCGGGGCCGAGGCGGTTTCGGCGATCATGCGAAAACCCGGCGGCAGGCGCGTGACCTTGTCACCATGACTCATCCATACGTGCAGCCACTCACTGCCATCGTCCATGCGCTCGTCGCGGATGTCACGAAACAGCTTCGAGTGTCCGTGCATGCGCACGCGGGCATAACCGAACTCGCGCTTCTCGCCGGCCTCGACCGCGCCGCCGAGCTGCGCCGCCATGGTCTGCTGGCCGTAGCAAATGCCGAGAATGGGAATCTTCATGTCGAAGATTTCCTTCGGCGCGCGCGGCGTTTCCGCGAGCGTCACCGATTCCGGACCGCCGGAAAGGATGATGCCGCGCGGGTCGAACTTGCGGATTTCCTCGATCGGCGTGTCGTAGGAATGCAGCTCACAATAGACGCCGGCTTCGCGCACCCGGCGCGCGATCAGCTGCGTGTACTGGGCGCCAAAGTCGAGGATCAGGATTTTCTGCGAATGCGGATCAGTCATGGCACTGAGAATTTTTACTGCCAGGACGCCAGGAACGCTAGCGAATTCAACGGAACAACCCTGCGCAAAAACACTTTATTTAATCTTTTCCCGGCGATCCTGGCGCCCTGGCGGTTGCAAATCATTCGCGCTGGTAATTCGGCGCTTCCTTGGTCACCATCACGTCGTGTACGTGCGATTCGCGGATGCCGGCGCTGGTGATGCGCACGAATTGGGTCCGGGTGCGCATCGCGTCGATGTTCGGGCTGCCGGTGTAGCCCATGCTGGAGCGCAGGCCGCCCATGAGCTGATGAATGATATTGACCATCGGCCCCTTGTACGGCACCCGGCCTTCGACGCCTTCCGGCACCAGCTTGTCGCCTTTGGCATGTTCCTGGAAGTAGCGGTCGCTCGAACCTTCGCCCATCGCGCCGAGCGATCCCATGCCGCGATAGGATTTATATGAGCGACCCTGATAAATCTCCACCTGTCCGGGCGATTCGTCAGTACCGGCGAGCAGGCTGCCGATCATGATGCTGTGCGCGCCGGCGGCAAGCGCCTTGGCGATGTCGCCGGAATAGCGGATGCCGCCGTCGGCGATGACCGGGATCTCCGTGCCTTTCAGGGCATCCACGACGTTCGCAATTGCCGTCAGTTGCGGCACGCCCACGCCGGCAACCATGCGCGTGGTGCAGATCGAGCCCGGGCCGATGCCGACCTTCACGCCGTCGGCGCCGGCGTCGCGCAGAGCCATGGCGGCCTCAGCGGTGGCGATGTTGCCACCGATCACCTGCATGTCCGGATGGTGTTTCTTGATCCAGCGCACCCGGTCGAGCACGCCCTTGGAGTGGCCGTGCGCGGTGTCCACCACGATCACGTCCACCTCGGATTCCACCAGCTTCTCGATGCGCTCCTCGGTTCCGGCGCCAACGCCGACTGCGGCGCCGACGCGCAACCGGCCCTTGGGGTCCTTGGCGGAACGCGGAAATTCGCTGGATTTCTGGATGTCCTTGACGGTGATCAGGCCTTTCAGGCCGAATTTATCGTCGACCACGAGAATTTTTTCGATGCGGTGCTGGTGCAGCAGACTGAGGATCTCGTCGCGGCCCGCGCCCTCTTTGACCGTCACCAGCTTGTCCTGCGGCGTCATGATGCGCGCGACCGGTTCGTCGTAACGCGTCTCGAAGCGCAGGTCGCGGCTGGTGACGATGCCGACGAGCTTGTCGCCCTGGGTCACCGGCACACCGGAGATGTGCTGGGCCCGCGTGAGTTCAAGCACCTTGCGGACGGTGGTATCGGGCGTGACCGTGATCGGGTTGCTGATGATGCCGGACTCGAACTTCTTGACCCGACGTACCTCGTCGGCCTGGCGCGCCGGTGTCATGTTTTTATGAATCACGCCCAGCCCTCCCTCCTGTGCCAGGCAGATCGCGGCGCGCGCCTCGGTTACCGTGTCCATCGCGGCCGACAGCAGGGGGATATTGAGGCTGATGTTGCGCGTGAGGGAGGTTTTCAGCTCCACGTCCTTGGGCAGGACGGTCGAATGCGCAGGAATCAGCAGGACATCATCGAAGGTAAGGGCTTCCTGTACAATTCGCATGCCGTATTATACGTGCCGGGTCGTCGCCAGTAAACTGCCCACGACGCGCGCGCCTTTTCACTTATTCCCTCCCCGTCCGGTTTCCCGGAGCGGATTTTTCCCGCCTGTTGACGCGATCAGGGAATGTGTTCTACCGTGACGCCGTCATAAGAATCGGATATCCATTACCACGCAGACCGAGGAGATAACAGGATGAAAAAAGCGTTTCTGATATGCACCGCCGCCGTGGCGCTGGCTGGCTGCGCCGGTTCCTACAACGACGACGAATACAATCAGCTTGCCGCCCAGGCGGAAAACGAAATCAAACTGGCCGACAAGACCGGCTTCCTGTGGAGCAATACCGAAAAATTCATGCAGGAATCGAAGGAAGCCAAGGCGGCCGCCGACAAGGCCCGCAAGGATGGCGATAGCGCCACCGCGCAAAAGGAATTCGACAAAGCCATGAAGCTGGCCAAGCAGGCGCTGGCGGAGGCGAAACTGGCCGAGCAGCAGGCGATCGACAACGCCAACCCGGTGGCGCATTACCAATAGCACCGCCTGTTGCCGGGCACGAAGAAAAGCCGGGCACCGCCCGGCTTTTTGCTTGAGCCCGCGGCGCGCAATTTTTCCACCGCCCATGGGCACGACCGCCGCCGGCCGAGCCGTCCCGCGCAGAGTGGGCGACTTTGTATTTTGCCCGGACCGGGGTAGTGTTTCTTTTTATGGAACTGCTTTCGACCACCGTCACACCGGTTCGTGACATCTATACCGTCGCGCGATTGAACCGCGAAGCCCGCACGATGCTCGAAGGCGGTTTCCCGCCTCTGTGGATCGAGGGTGAAATATCCAACCTGTCGCGTCCCGCTTCCGGCCACCTGTACTTCTCGCTCAAGGATGCGCAGGCGCAGGTGCGCTGCGCGTTTTTCCGCCAATACCAGCGCACGCTCGGCGTCGCACTCAAGGACGGTCTGCACGTGCTGGCGCGCGCCCGCGTGAGTCTCTACGAAGGCCGCGGCGACTTTCAGCTCATCGTCGAATATCTCGAAGAGGCCGGCGAAGGCGCGCTGCGCCGCGCCTTCGACGCCCTGAAACAACGCTTGGCCCAGGAGGGATTGTTCGACGCCGCGCACAAGAAACCGTTGCCGCGCCTGCCGCGCCGCATCGGGATCATTACCTCGACCTCCGGTGCCGTGCTGCACGACATTCTGACCACGCTGCGGCGCCGCTTCCCGGCGATCGCCGTGCTGGTGCATCCGGTGCCGGTTCAGGGCGAAGGCGCCGCGGAAAAAATCGCCGCGGCGATCCGGATCGCGGGCCAACGTCGCGACTGCGACGCGCTGATCCTCGCGCGCGGCGGCGGTTCGCTCGAGGATTTGTGGTCTTTCAACGAAGAGATCGTGGCGCGCGCCATTTACGCCTGTCCGGTTCCGATCATCAGCGGCGTCGGCCACGAAACTGATTTCACCATCGCCGACATGGCGGCCGACGCGCGCGCGCCGACGCCCACCGCCGCCGCCGAAATGCTTAGCCCGGACCAGAACGAGTGGCTGGCGCAATTCGCGCGCATGGAATCCCGGTTGATCACGACCGTGCGCGGTTTGTTGCGCAACCGCAGCCAGCGCCTCGACTGGCTCGGCGCGCGCCTGGTGCATCCGCGGCACCGTCTGGCGCTCGCACGGCAGCGGCTAACCGTCCTGGCGCAGCGCCTGCACCATGCCCAGCTGACGCACCTGCAGCAGGCACGCGCGCAAATGCAGGATGTCATCGGACAGCTGCGGCAGCACACGCCGTTGCCGCGAATTCGCGCTCTGCTCCAGGACAATCGCCACCTGCACGCGCGCCTGGTTGCCGGCATGCAACGCCACTTGGAAAACGCGCAATCGCAGTGGCGCCAGCTCAGCCAGACTCTGCACGCCTTGAGCCCGCTGGCCACGCTCGGCCGCGGATTCGCCATCGTGCAACGTCCGGCCACCGGCTCCATCGTGACCGACGCCGGTACGGTCAAGCCGGGCGAACGCGTGCAGACGCGGCTGGCACGCGGTTATCTCGACTGTTTGGTGGAGAAGACGCGTGAAAACTAGATTCAGCGCCGTGCTCGGCATGTTCCTGGCGGCGGGCGTTTCGGCGCAGGACCTGCCGCGCGACAATCCGGTTCCGGGCGGCATTGCCATTATACCGATCGGTCCGGACGTCGAGCCGGCGCCGATCGCGTACTTCGCCGGCGACCGCGTCCTGGTCATGCGTCACGACGGCCAGTGGCGCGCGGTGGTCGGCCTTCCGCTCAGCCTGACGCCGGGCCCGCAATCCCTCACGGCCCGCAGCGGCCAGAGTGCGGCGCGGGAATACCCGTTCATCGTCAGGCCCAAGGAATATGCGGCCCAGCACCTGACCCTCAAAAACAAGCGCATGGTCGAGCCGAACGCGGAGGACTTGATACGCATCGAACGTGAACAGGACATCATCCGTCACGCTTTTGCGACCTGGACCGAGGAACCGTTGTCTTCGCTGCAATGCCGCATTCCAGTGCATGGGCGCATCAGCAGCATCTTCGGGCTGCGCCGATTCTTCAACAACGAGCCGCGCCAGCCGCATAGCGGCCTCGATATCGCCGCGCCCATCGGTACCCCCGTGCTGGCGCCGCTCGCGGGCACCGTGATCGAAACGGGAGAATATTTTTTCAACGGAAACACCGTATTCCTCGATCACGGCCAGGGATTGATCAGCATGTTCAATCACCTGAGCCGTATCACGGTCGCGCGCGGCGCCAGGGTGGAACCGGGCCAGAAGATCGGGGAAGTGGGAATGACCGGACGCGTGACCGGCCCGCACCTGCACTGGACCGTAAGCCTCAATAACAGCCGGGTGGACCCGCAACTATTTCTTCCATCCGACAAAACCGCGCGCAAAGCGAAAGCCATTACCACCACATCGCCCTGACGGCACAAGCGCCGCGAAGATTATTTTCCCTTCCAGAGCTTGACGCTTTGATCGCGACTGGCGGAAGCCAGCCAGGCGCCGTTCGGCGAAAACGCCACGGACTGCACGTAGTCCTTGTGACCTCTCAGCGTCTGGACGGCGCTGCCGTCCTGCGCGTCGAACAATTGAATCGTGTTGTCGGCAAAGCCAGCCGCGAGCCAGCGGCTGTCCGGCGAATAAGCGAGCGACAACGTGCTTGAGGCAGTCACGATGGTGCGAACGTAGTCACCGGTTGCTGGATTCCAGACGCGGATCGCCTGCCCGGCGTCGCCGGAAGCGAGCTGTTTACCGTCCGGCGACCAGTCCAGCGTCAAAATTTTGTCCTTTTGACCGGTCAGCCGGGTCGCCTCCTGGCCGTTACTCATATTCCAGATGCGCAATGTCTTGTCGGCACCGCCGGACGCAAGAAATCTGCCATCGGGCGAAAATGCCAGCGTGTACACGTCGCCGGTATGGCCTTCAAGGCTGTAGACGCGCTTACCGCCGTCGACGTTCCAGACAAAAACCGTCCGGTCCTTGCCGGCGGCGGCGATCAGGTTGCCATCCGGCGAAAAGACCACGTCGAATACGGCGTAACCCGGCCCGCTCAACGCCCCGCGCGGCTTACCGGTCTTGGATTCCCATAGCCTCACCGTCCCGTCATCCCCGGCCGAGGCCAGCCATTCCCCGTCTGACGATATCGCCACGGCGTTGACCGCCGAGCTCTGCCGCAACGTACCCAGCAGCGAACCCGTGGCTGTCTCCCACAGTTTGATCGTCTTGTCGAGACCGGCCGAAGCCAGCCATTTGCTGTCCGGAGAAAAAGTTACCGATTGCACCCAGTCCTGGTGTCCACTCAGCGTAAAAGCCAGAATCGCGGGAATCGGCGTCGCGGGCGCGGCGCGCGCCTGCGGCGCGGCTGTCCGTGCCGGTTCGTGAGCGTGTGCCGCGGTTCGCGTTTCGGCGCCCCTCAGCGGCGCATGGGTGACATCGGGCTGACGCGATGGCATTGACGAGGACGTGGCCGCGGATTGATCGCTGCTTCCTCCCCAATACAATTTAAGGTCCGACCAGTAGATCACGCCGACAACGACGAGGCTGGCGACCATGAACCCGGCCGCCGTCCACGCGACCAGCATGGAATTGCTGTCTCTATTCCGGACCTTCTTGTACTTTGCCGGCGGAACCGGGGGCCGGGTGCGGCCGGGGGTCGAGGCGGGACGATTGAACGTGGCCGGCGGGCTGGTAATCGCCGGGCTCTGGCGCGAGCGATTTTTCCCCATCAGGGCATCCTGAAGCTCGCGTGCCGACTGGGGCCGGTCGCGAGGATATACCTGCATGGCCCAGTCAATGCATTCAAGCACCTGGCGCTGATAATTATGACGACCCTTGGCCACCGGCGTGAGCGGATCGACCTGGTACTTGAGGATCGCCTGATACCGCTCGAGGGCGTCATCCGGCTTCTTGCCGGTAACGCAGCGATACATCGAAGCGCCGACGGCGTAAACGTCGGTCCACGGCCCGGGCTTGCCCCTGTCGGGATACTGTTCCATCGGGGCGTAGCCATGGGTCAGGGCCACCCTCTGCATGTGGACCGAGCCCTGACGCGCCGAGCCGAAATCGATCAGCATCGGACTGCCATCCTTGCGCAGATAGATGTTCTCGGGCTTGATGTCGAGGTGCAGCATCTCGGCCTCGTGCACCGCGTGCAGGCCGTTCAAAATCGGGATGAATACCTTCAAAAGCGTAGGTTCATCCAGTTTCGGACCTTCACGCTTGAGATAGTCGGCCAGACTCTGACCCTCCTCGTATTCCATGACCATGTAGGCCGTGCCGTTGGCCTCGAGGAAGCGCAACACCCGCACGATGTTCGGATGCTTGAAACGCGCCAACGCCCGCGCCTCTTTGACGAAGTTCTTCAGGCCCGTCTGGTAATCGCGGACGGCGTCACGCGTCGGATTCGGCAGCACGGCGGTCTTATCGTCGCGGTTGGCGATTTCGTGCGGGAGATACTCCTTGATGGCGACCAACGCGCCGAGGCTGGTGTCACGCGCAAGGTAGGTGATGCCGAAACCGCCGTGCCCGAGTACCGACTCGATGGTGTATTCGGCCAAGCAGTAACCCGACCGGAGGGCATTTTTGTGGAAAGCACTCACGCGATAGCCTCGCCGGGTCCCTAGGTCAGGCGCCCCACCACTGGTTGCTGCATATGTCCTTATTTGCGTTATGTTTCAAGCTAGTGATGAGTATAGATGATGCAACTAATGTGCATGGTTAGGCCGCCTCCGAGGGCGGCGCCGTTGAGGTAACCCCTTTTTTTCGCGATAAGGGTTCTGTTCCTGCCGGCAATCGATCTTGACCGGGGTACCGACCAGGTGAAATGCCTGTCGGAAAGTGTTTTCCAGGTACCGCCGGTAGGATTTGGGAAGCGCGGACACTTGATTGCCATGAACCACCACCCGCGGCGGATTTTTGCCGCCCTGATGAGCGTATTTGAGGCGGATGCGCCGGCCGCGGATCAGCGGCGGCGGGGTTGCCGTCACCGCCGCTTGCAGTGCCCGATTGAGCTTGGGGGTGGTCAGGGTGCGATTAGCCGAGGCATAGGCTTCGTCCACGGAGGCGAACAAGCCGCTCACGCCGTGTCCTTCACGAGCCGAGATGTAATGCACCCGGGCAAATTCCAGAAACGGCAGCTTTCGTTCGAGCTCGCGTTTGACCCAGTCCCGGTCGGAGGATTTCACCGCATCCCATTTATTGACGGCGACGACCATCGCCCGTCCGGCCTCCAGGGCATAGCCGGCGAGCGAGGCATCCTGCTCGGCCACCCCCGCCTGTGCGTCGATCATCAGGATCGCGACATTGGCTTCGTCGATGGCCTGAAGCGTCTTGACCACCGAAAATTTTTCCAGTGGATCTTCAATGCGCGCGCGGCGGCGCACGCCGGCCGTGTCGATGAGGACGTAACGCCGCCCGGCGCGCTCTAGCGGCACGCGGATGCTGTCACGGGTAGTGCCCGGTTCGTCACAGACGACCACGCGCTCTTCGCCCAACAGCGCATTCACCAGGGTGGATTTGCCGACATTCGGTTTGCCTATCACCGCGATGCGCGGCACTCCTTCTTCCGGTGCGGCTTCTTCGGTAACCGGAAGTCCGGCCAGTATCCGCTGCATCAGTTCATTCACGCCGTCGCCATGCGCGGCCGATACCGCCATCGGCTCACCGAGGCCGAGGGCATGAAATTCGGCGACGGCAGTGTCGGGATCGCGACCTTCGGCCTTGTTGACCGCGAGCCACACCGGCTTGCCGTGCCGGCGCAAATCGACAGCGAGTTCACGGTCGGTGGGATGCAGACCTTCACGACCATCCGCCAGCATGATCACGGCATCGGCTTCGGCCAGCGCCGCACGCACCTGCGACGCCACGTGCGACGCCACGGTCTGGCGTTCCTTGACGGTCATCAGGCGATCCACGACACCGCCGGTATCCACGACCAGGTAAGGGCGATCGCCGACACGACCGTCACCGTACTGCCGGTCGCGCGTCAGTCCCGGCGCATCGGCCACCAGCGCCGCGCGGCTGCGCGTGAGACGATTGAACAACGTTGACTTGCCAACATTGGGACGGCCGACGAGGACGACGACGGGTTTCATGTATGCGTGACCACGGCCGCTATTTTCATGCCGTCAAATGAATCGCAGAAAATCCAGAACCGTCACTCCCGCCGGATGGGTGAAGTCCTGCAACGCCATGAATTCATCCCGTCAATTCAGCGTTTCACGAGCCGCAGGGCTTCGAGCGTATCGGACAGGCTGCAGACGTAAATCATGTCGTGACCGGCCAGCGGCTGGGCGCGGATCGGGCTGTGGCTAACGCGGTAGCGCGCCACGAAATGACCGTCGTCCGCCGAAAGCCAGTGCACGTAGCCCTCGAAATCCCCGACAGCCACAAGCCCGTCGAAATAGCGCGGCGCGCTCAACTGGCGGGCTCGCAGATTCTCCTGCCGCCAGACACTGGCGCCGGTATGCTGATCGAAGGCCAGCACCTCGCCCGCATCATCGGTCAGATAGACGTTTTGGGTATCCGCGTCCATGCCAGTGTAGGTCGAAACGTCGCGCGACCACAAAACCCGCCCTGTCTGGAAGTCGACGGCGATGATCTTGCCCTGATAGCTTGCTGCAAATATCACTTTCCCCACGACAAGCGGCGAAGCGTCGACGTCGACCAGGCGTTCGATTTCATTGCGCCCGTGCGGCTGCGCCACGGGCATCTCCCAGAGCAGTTTGCCGTCGTGGATCTGCAAGCCCACGATTTTGCCGCTGGCAAATCCGGCCAGCACAATGTCGCCCACGATCACCGGCGCGGCCGTTCCGTGCAGGCTGAGCGCTGGTTCCGTGCGCTCATACACCCACAGACGTTTACCATCCGCGACGGATAGACCGGTCAACTTGCCGTCCGCTGTTTGCACCACCACGACGCCGGCATTTATCGCGGCCGGCGCCAGCGCCTGGCTTGAAACGCTCGCGGTCCAGAGACGCTGGCCATCCGACATTTTCAGTGCCACCACTTCGCCCTTCTTGGTGGCCACCACCACCAGATCATCACCGGCCGCCGTCGCCCCCGTGACCGGTCGATCGACGCCGGCTTTCCACAAACGCCGCCCGCTGTCAGCGTCATAGGCGCTGACGTGGCCCTTCGGGTCCGCGGCATAGATCACGTTGCCGGCCAGCAGCGGCAAAAGCGTCACCGCCTTTTTCACGGCGCTGGCGCCGACATCGACACTCCAAACCTTTTCGACCTGCTCCTGCGCGGCAAAATCCTGCAATTTGGCGGGCGGTTCGCGTACCACCTTGCTGCCGCCGCATCCGGCCAGCAGCAACAAGGCACAAAGCACGGCCGTGCGCATTTTCACGACGCCCGCCCCGGACCGAGATCGTCCAGCTTCATGTTGAGTACCGGAATATACGTAGAACCGGCCGGCAGATGTTTAAGCGCCTCGCGGTAGGCGGCGCGCGCCTCGTCACGCTTGCCCTCGGCGGCATAGATGTCGCCGCGCAGTTCTTCGTATTCGCCCTCGAAGCCGGCCTGATCCTTAACGTTGAGCAGAGCCAGCGCAGCGTCCTTTTCACCGCTGCCGATGAGCAACCGGGCGAGGCGCAGGCGCGCCGCGCTGACGGTTGCCGGATCTTTCGCGTGATCAATGACCCACTGCAGGTGCGCGCGCGCCGTCTTGGCGTCGCCGGCATCGATATCCAGGCGTGCGAGCAACAATCCGGCCATGCCGGCGTAAGGCGTGGCGGAATACCCGTTGACCAGGGATTCGCCGGTTTTGCGGGCGGCGTCGGTTTTCTTGTTATGCATCTCCAGGATCAGCTGGTTATAGAGCGTCGAGGCGTCCTGCAAGCGCTGTTCCTGGTACTGGGTCCAGTAACGGTAGCCGAAAAGCACCGCGGCGCCCAGCACGACGCCGAAGATCAAGGCGTTGCCATAGTTCTTCCACCATGCTTTGAGCTTTTCCAGTTCTTCCTGTTCGTCGTATTCGCTCAAGGTATCATTCCTCTTTGATTTTTCTATGCAATGTTTCAATCAATTCGCTCTGCGCGACCGATGTTTGCGAGCCATCGCGCAAGTCTTTGATCGTGACCGACCGGTTACGGATTTCGTCTTCCCCGACTAACAGCGCGTAGACTGCGCCGCTACGGTCGGCGCGCTTGAACTGGGCCTTGAGCCCGCCACCGCCGCAGTTGCATTCGATTCGCACTCCGGCATTACGCAATAGTTCCGCAAGCGTCATTCCCTGCCGCTCGGCCGCGTCGCCAAGCAGTATGAGATAGGCATGCGGCCGAATTGCGCGGCGCATATTGCCTTGCAGAGCGAGCAACTCGGCCAGACGTTCCATGCCAACGGCAAAACCGGCCGCCGGCGTCGCTTTGCCGCCGAGCTGTTCCACCAGGCCGTCGTAGCGACCGCCGGCGCAGACTGCGGACTGGGCGCCGAGGCGGTCGGTGGTCCATTCGAACACAGTGCGGGTGTAGTAGTCGAGGCCGCGCACCAGGCGCGAATTCACGGTAAAAACGACGCCAGCGTCATGCAAATAGTCGCCGAGCCGCGCGAAATGCGCACGCGAGGCCTGGTCCAGATGATCCATGAGGCTCGGCGCGCCGGCGATGACGTCCTGCATCGCGGGATTCTTGCTGTCGAGGATGCGCAGCGGGTTCTTGTCGATCCGCCGCAGGCTGTCCTCGTCCAACCGGTCGCGCTGCGTCTCGAGATAGCGCACGAGTTCCTGCCGGTAGGCGGCGCGGGCCTCGGGTGTGCCGAGCGAATTGAGCTGCAACGCGATCCCTTCGAGCCCGAGCGCTCGCCACAGTCGCGCGCACATCAAAATGAGCTCAGCATCGAGATCGGGACTTTCGATGCCGAAGACCTCGACGCCGATCTGGTGAAATTGCCGGTAACGTCCCTTTTGCGGCCGTTCGTGCCGAAACATGGGTCCGGCATACCACAGACGTTGGACCTGGTTGTGCAGGAACCCGTTCTCGATCCCGGCGCGCACGCAGCCGGCGGTCCCTTCCGGTCGCAGCGTCAGGTTCTCACCGCTGCGGTCTTCGAAACTGTACATCTCCTTTTCGACAATGTCGGTCAGGCTGCCGATGGAGCGCGCGAACAGTTCGGATTTTTCCAGGATCGGCAGGCGGATCTCGCGATAGCCGTACGCGTGCAGCGTTGCGCGGGCGACCTCCTCGATCCGCTGCCAGCGCTCGCAAGCCTCCGGCAACAGGTCGTTCATGCCCCGTACGGCCTGTATGGCCTTGCTCAATGGAATGCCCTCAACCGGCCTGCTTGATGGGGACGATCTTCTTTTCCGGCAGCGCTTCGCCGCTATCGCGGCGCCGCTGCAGCGTTTCACGGATCACGCGCTCGATTTCGTCGACGATCTGATCGTTGCCGACCTTGTGATCGGGTTTGCCGTTGATGTAGAGCAGGCTCGGGCTGCCGCCGGCCAGCCCCACCTGCGCCGCCTTGGCCTCGCCCGGCCCGTTCACGCAGCAGCCGATGACCGCCACGTCGAGCGGTTCCTTGATGTCTTCCAGGCGCCGCTCCAGTTCGTTCACCGTGGCGATGACGTTGAACTCCTGGCGCGAACAGGACGGACAGGCGATCAGATTGATGCCCTTGTTGCGGATGTGCAGCGCCTTGAGGATATCCCAGCCCACGCGCACCTCTTCCACCGGATCGGCCGCGAGCGACACGCGGATGGTGTCGCCGATGCCTTCGGCCAGCAGCATGCCGAGGCCGATGGCGGATTTCACCGCGCCGGAACGAAAGCCGCCGGCTTCGGTGATGCCGAGGTGCAGCGGCTGTTCGATTTGTTTCGCCAGTTGGCGATAGGCCG
>DASPRK010000032.1:0-19776 GCA_035624495.1 Methylomirabilis sp. (SeqCode)
GGCTGGTCGAGCACGATGCGTTCTGGCTGTTGCAGGACAATGCTCCGTGGTGGCTGCTGACGCACTACCCCGAGGCCAATGATGTTTTCACCTGGCTCGACGGTCTCCTGATCCTCTTTTATATCGGCGTCACGGCGCTGGCGCTCGGAAGCTGGATTCTGTCGTGGTTGTTTGTCGCGCAACGAATCCTCGGGCGCGCCGGGCTGATGTGGCGGCTGGCCTACAGCCTGATTCCACTGGCCGGCGTCAGCGTGTTTCTTGGGTTGAGCATGCTGACGGTCACCATGCTGAGAGCCGAGGGGATAATGCTGACGTGGGTGGCGCCGCTGCGTGTCGGTTTGCTGACGCTCGCGGTGGCTTGGAGTGCTTGGCTGGCCACGCGTCTGATCGGAACGGTGTCGGTACCGTCGTGGAGGCGTTTGGCGGCGAGCGCAGCCGCGGTACTGGGCATGGCGCTGGTCCCGGCCGCCTGGGGGTTGCAGTTTTTTGCATGGTGATCTGACGCGATACAGCGAATGCACGCAACCAGCCGCATCGATGATAATATCGCGTCATTCCGGTGGCACGGGGATGAGATCGGCCGCCAGTTTCACCGCCGGCAAAGAATAAACAATGAGATGGTTATCAACCACCGCGGGGTGCTGCGCCAATGTACTTGTCGTTTTCGGCCTGACGGCTGAAAGCGCGTCGGCTACGTCCGATTCGAGGCCCGCGCCTTGTGCCGATCCGGCGGTGGCCATCGAAGTCGCTCTGATCTCGAAGACCGGCCCCACGTCCGGGCGCGCGCGCATCACCGGCATTGTCAAAAACCTCGGTTCCGTCGCCTGGAACGCCACCTCATCGACGCATCGTCTGCAGTTGATATTGGCGCAGAAAAATTCGGACGCGCGTCCGAACGGTGAGGCGGTGGAACCGGCAATCGCCATCGCTCATTTATCGCCCGGTCAGCAGTTCCGCATCGATCACCAGATAGATTGGGAAGTCAAAGCGATGGCGTCCTATCCCAGATTTATCGTGCAACTATTCAATGTCGGGCGCGCCGGCCGATCGCCCGCGCCGGCGCGCCTCGATTGCCGCGCCGACAACAACCGTAAGGAGATCACTCCCGAGGATATCGACCGCGTGTTCGGCCCGGCGCCGACGAGCGGATTGCCGCTCAGCATTCAGGGCTATCGCCTGCTCCGCGGCATAGGTGGGAAAACCGTCGAAACCACGCTCGTCTACAATCGGGTGTCGGCCGCCGCCGGCAAAATCACGGTTTCGGTCGCGGCGCCCTACAGTGGAACCGCCGATGAAGTCCCGATCTCGGGTAAAACCGGGGCCGCCAAGCTCCGGGTCGACATTCCATGCGACCACCGGGATGGCTCGAGCGATTCATCGATGGTGACCATCACCTATCGTTTATGGGGCTCGTTCGGCCAACCCGGCGCCGCCAGCTGGGTGGCAGGTTTCAGCACCGAGCATTCGATCCCCTACAAAGAAATGTGCCGCTAAGTCCGCCGGCCGCGCCGTTCGATCGCGCTCTTGCCGCCAAGCTCTTGTAACCATGGACATTCGGCGGCGGCTTGGCTTGCGCATGGGGCTGGGATATAGTCGCGCCCACGACAAATCCCGTGGGAGAGTCCGCGCGCGGTGTGAATCACATTAGCGCGCGGCGCCGAAGGCGCAACCCGCCCGGAATCGCTCAGGCAAAAGGACCGCGGAATTTCATCCACGGCTGCGCAAGCGGCCTGGGGTCGACTCTGGAGAGATCCGATCGCTCGTTGGCAACCGTTGTTGGGCGCGCCGATGGATGACGCGCCGGCTTTACTATTCGACGACGCACGACAAAAGAGCGGGGGGACACCGAAGGGGCTCAAGCTCTCAGGTTACCGGACAGAGGGGCGATGGCGTCGTGGCCATCGCCCTTTTTTATTTCAGAAAACTGGAGCGCAGATAGACGCCGATTAATCTGTCGGGGAATTTCCATCGGTGTCGCTTCGCGTTCATCTGCGGCGATAAAAATCATATGGGCTTCAGAACACCGTTATACGACATCCATCTCAAGATGGGGGCCAAGATCGTGGACTTTGGCGGATGGGACATGCCGCTGCACTATGGCTCCCAGATCGAGGAGCACCACAAGGTTCGGCGCGACTGCGGCATGTTCGACGTTTCACACATGAATGTGGTCGACGTCAAAGGCGAGCGGGTGCGCGCTTTCTTCCGCCTGCTGCTCGCCAACGACGTCGCCAAGCTCAAGATCAAGGGAAAAGCGCTTTACAGCTGCATGCTGAACCGCCAGGGCGGGGTGATCGACGACCTTATCGTTTACTACATGGACGACAGCTGGTTTCGCGTGGTCATGAACGCCGCCACCCGTGACAAGGACATGGCCTGGGTCAATGCCGCCGCCAGGGAATTCGGCGGGCTCACGATCACGCAGCGCAACGACGTCGCGATGATCGCGGTGCAAGGGCCGAACGCGAAGGAAAAGGCTTATCAGGCGCTGGGCGAGGCGCTGCGCGCGCCGGCCGGAGCGCTCAAGCCGTTTCACGCTGTAACCGTGGGCGAGCTTTTCATCGCCACCACCGGCTACACCGGTGAGGACGGATTCGAGATTATTCTGCCGGCCAAGGCCGCGCCGTTCACCTGGCGGATGCTGAACGAGGCCGGGGTGCCGCCGATCGGACTGGGCGCGCGCGATACGCTGCGACTCGAGGCCGGCATGAACCTGTACGGTTCCGACATGGACGAGACCACCACGCCGCTCGAATCCGGGCTGGCCTGGACCGTGGCGCTGGAGCCGGCTGACCGCAAATTCATCGGGCGCGAGACGCTGGACAAGCAAAAGGCCCAGGGCGTGCCGCGCCAGCTGGTCGGAATGGTGCTGGAAAACAAGGGCGTGCTGCGCAATCACCAGCAGGTCGTGTGCGACGGCGTCGGCCGGGGCGAGATCACGAGCGGGAGCTTTTCGCCGACGCTCGAGCGTTCGGTCGCGCTGGCGCGCGTGCCCGCGGCCGTCAAGATCGGCGATCGATGCACGGTGGATCTGCGCGGCAAACCCGCGACCGTGCAGGTCGTGAAATATCCCTTTGTCCGCAACGGCAAAAGTTGCCTTTAAGCGAGAATAAACCATGAGCAATATTCCGAAGGACCTTAAATATACGAAATCGCACGAATGGTTGAAGCTCGAAGCCGACGGCAGCGTCCGCGTCGGCATCACCCATCATGCCCAGGACCTCATGGGCGACATGGTGTTCGTCGAACTGCCGCAGGCCGGCGCCAAGGTGGGGGCCGGCAAGGAATGCGGGGTGGTGGAGTCGGTGAAGGCGGCCTCCGACGTTTACGCGCCGGTCTCGGGCGAGATCGTCGAGACCAACTCCGTGCTGTCGGACGCGCCCGAGACGGTGAACAAGGATTGCTACGGCGCCGGCTGGATGTTTCGCATGAAACCGGCGAACAAGACCGAGCTTGACGGCCTGCTCGACGCCAAAGCATACGAAGCGTTGGTCGCCGCTGAAAAACATTGAAAGCAATCACGGATAAACATCGATGAGCACGGATAAAACTATGCGCACCGTAACCTTCGATCTGCGTTAATCTGTGTCCATCTGCGGTTCCATGAAGTGTGAAGTATTGAGGGCAAAATCTCATGCCATTCATTCCGCATACCGACGCCGACGTGCAAGCGATGCTGAAAAGCATCGGCGTCAAGTCGATCGACGATCTTTTCGATGAAATTCCCGCCGCGTTGCGCGCCGGCAAACTCACCCTGGTGCCCGACGGCATGAACGAGATGGAGATCGGGCGCCTGATGCAGAGCCGCGCCAACCAGGACGGCGCCTACACCAACTTCATCGGCGCCGGCGCGTACGAACATCACATCCCGGCGGCAGTGTGGGAGATCGTCACGCGTGGCGAGTTCTACTCGGCCTACACGCCGTACCAGGCCGAGGCTAGCCAGGGCACGCTGCAACTGCTGTACGAGTACCAGACCATGATGGCCTCGCTCACCGGTATGGACGTGTCGAACGCCTCGCTTTACGAGGGCGCCTCGGCGCTGGCCGAAGCGGTCCTGATGGCGGTGCGTGCGCACAAGAAGGCGCGCAGGATCCTGATGCCGAGCACGGTGCACCCGATCTACCAGCGCGTGGTGCAGGCGATCGTGCGGAACCAGAACATCGAGCTCGTCGAAATCCCGCATTGCTCTGAAGGCGGACACACGATTCCGGATTCGCTCAAGCATTACGAAGACAGCGGATTCGCCGCGCTGGTGATCCCACAGCCGAACTTCTTCGGCGTGCTGGAAGAGGTGGACGCGCTCACCGACTGGGCGCATGCGCACAACATGTTCGTCATCGGTCTGATCAATCCGGTTTCACTGGCGATCCTCGCGCCGCCGGGCGCTTGGGGTGCGAAGGGCGCCGACATCGCCGTGGGCGAGGGCCAGCCGCTGGGCGCGCCGCTGTCCTCGGGCGGACCGTATTTCGGGTTCATGTGCTGCCAGGAGTCGCTGGTGCGACAGATGCCGGGGCGCATCATCGGGCGTACGGTCGACAAGGACGGCAAGACCGGCTACACGCTCACGCTGCAGGCGCGCGAGCAGCACATCCGCCGCTCCAAGGCGACCTCGAACATCTGCACCAACCAGGGCCTGATTGTCACCGCCGCCACCATTTATATGGCGCTGCTTGGGCCCGACGGGCTCGAGCGGGTTGCCGCCGCGTGCCACGCGAACACCGCCGCGTTGGTCGAAAAGCTCACCGCCATTCCCGGCGTCAAACGGGTTTTCAATCGCCCGATGTTCCACGAGGCGGCGCTGCAGCTCGAGGTGCCGGTGGCCGAGGTGTTACGCGCGCTCGAGGCCCAGGGCATCCTCGGCGGTTACGACCTGAGCGAGCAATATCGGCACCTCGGCCAGTCGCTGCTGGTGTGCGCGACCGAAACGCGCACCCGGGAGGACATCGAACAGTATGCGTTCCATCTGGAACGCATCGTCAGCAAGCGCCGGCTCGATCCGCCGTGCGCGGTCAAAGTCAGTCCGAACGTCTAACCAAGGAGAACATCATGGCCCAGATCACTCTTGGCGGTAATCCCATCCATACCAATGGCGACCTGCCCAAGGTCGGAAGCCCGGCGCCCGATTTCAAGCTGCAGGACGCCGATCTCAAGGATCTTTCGCTCGCGGATTTCAAGGGCAAGAAAAAGCTGCTCAACATCGTGCCGAGCCTCGACACTCCGACCTGCGCGCTGTCGACCAAGAAATTCAACGAGCAGGCGACCAAACATGGCAACACGGTGATACTGATCGTCTCGGCCGACCTGCCGTTCGCGCAGAAGCGTTTCTGCAGCGCCGAGAACACCAACAGCGTCAAAACGCTCTCGATGATGCGCAGCCGCAACTTCGCCAAGGACTACGGCGTGCTCATCACCGACGGTCCGCTTGCCGGCATCACCGCGCGCGCCGTCGTGGTGATTGACGAGAATAACAAGGTTGTCCACACCGAGTTGGTGCCGGAGATCAAGCAGGAACCGAACTATGACAAGGCGCTGGCGGCGCTCAAGTGACGAGCGTTTTGTGCTCGCCATCCCCGCGAAAGCGGGGTTCCAGTGTTTTTCCCTCTCCCCTTGCGGGAGCGGGCTAGGGTGAGGGGTGAATGGCAGAGTTTTTAATGCCGTCATTCCCGCGAAAGCGGGAATCCAGGGTTTTAAATGGTATCGCGCATTTTATGCGCGATCACAACAGTTCTGTAGCCCGGATGAAGCGTAGCGGAATCCAGGAAGGTTTCTGTCGAGCGGCTTGCGGCCGCGTGTACTTGAGGGTGGCTGACCCACGGCAGGTCGCTTTTCTTTGCTTGCCCAAAGAAAAGCGACCAAAAGAAAGGACACCAAAAGAAAGGACACCCCGGAGCGCGCGAAAACCCCTTGCGTTCCTCGCCACGCCGGGCGCTCGCAAACTCGCCGGGCGCGCACAACGCGCCTCGGGCTCGATCAGTGCTCGCTTACAAACTCCCGGCGGGGCTGCGGTACTCGGCGCGCGCTACGGGGACCTGAAAACCACCGCACAGTTACGCATCCCGTGCTTACCAAGGATGTGTGCGTGAAACCAATTTTCACAATTCATGCCGGTGAATATCTGGTTGGCACTCACATTGAAAGCAAGTTCAAAAGTCTGAATGTATGGTTGCCGACGAAGGACACAGGTATCGACCTGTTGGTTACTGACAACAAAAACAAAAAAGCGCTTTCGATTCAGGTCAAGTTTTCGAAAGATTTCTTGGTTGAAAATAAATCCGATGCGCTCAAACGCGGATTGAAGGCAGCGGGTTGGTGGTCTCTAAAGCGAGAGAAGATACTGAGGTCTAACGCAAACTTATGGGTTTTTGTCTTGTATGCATTTGATCAGAAAAAGCTCGATTTCATAATAATTCCGCCTCGAGAATTGCTAAAAAGATTGGAAGCAATTCATGAGCAAGAAAAAATAATACAGACGTATTTCTACGTAACTAAGAAGAGCAAATGCTGGGAGACGCGAGGCCTTGGGATAGCCGATCAAGTGCTAGTTGCTGAGGGTATGTACTCGAACAAACAGAGAGATTTTACGAAGTATCTCAATAACTGGGATTCGGTTATTGCGTCTCTTCGATAGTGGAATGTTTGTAAGTCAAATCTAATTCTGATGAGAAAGCCATGCTAATTTTCGAACAATCCCAACCCAACCGCCACAACCCTTCGCAAGCCCCGCTAACGAAGGCCGCCATCGAGGACATTCCGGAAAAATTCCGCCGGAAGAAACGCCCGCTGCTGCCGGAGGTATCCGAGATGCAGGCGGTGCGCCATTACACGCGGTTGTCGCAGAAGAATTTCTCGATCGACACGCATTTCTATCCGCTCGGTTCCTGCACCATGAAGTACAATCCACGCGCATGCAACAAGCTGGCGATGCTGCCGAACCTGCTCGGGCGTCACCCGCATGCGCCGGAGTCGACGGGACAGGGTTTTCTGGCGTGCATGTATGAACTTCAGGAGATGCTGAAAGATGTCACCGGCATGAAATCGGTTTCGCTCACGCCGCTCGCCGGGGCGCAGGGCGAGTTCGCCGGTGTGGCGATGATCCGCGCGTATCACGATTCGCGCGGCGATAAGGCGCGCACCGAGATTCTAGTGCCGGATGCGGCGCACGGCACCAATCCGGCGACCGCGGTGATGTGCGGTTACACCGTGCGCGAGATTCCGACCGACGCTAACGGCGACGTCGACATCGCGGCGCTGCAGGCCGCGGTCGGTCCGCAGACGGCGGGGCTGATGCTGACCAATCCCTCGACGCTCGGGGTGTTCGAGCGCAAGATCCAGGAGATCGCCAGGATCGTGCACGAGGCCGGCGGCTTGCTCTATTATGATGGTGCTAATCTCAACGCCATTCTCGGGCGCGTGAAGCCGGGCGACATGGGCTTCGACGTGATCCACATGAACCTGCACAAGACCTTCTCCACGCCCCACGGCGGCGGCGGTCCGGGCGCGGGCCCGGTGGCGGCCAACGCGCGCCTGGAACCGTTCCTGCCAGTGCCCATCGTCGGCAAAGTACAGGACAAGTATCTGTGGGAGACCGAGAAGACGCGTCCACAGACGATCGGGAGGCTCAGCGCCAACATGGGCAATGCCGGCGTGCTGCTGCGCGCTTACGTGTACGCGCGGATGCTCGGGCGCGAGGGCATGCACCGCGTTGCCGAGTACTCCACGCTCAACGCCAACTACATCATGGCCGAGCTCGCCAAACGCGGCTTCGAAATGGCCTTCCCGAAACGGCGGGCGACCCACGAGTTCGTTCTGACCTTCAAGAAGCTCAAGGATGAAACCGGCGTGAGCGCGATGGACGTCGCCAAGCGCCTGCTCGACAAGGGCTTCCATGCGCCGACTACGTATTTCCCGTTGCTGGTGCCGGAGTGCCACCTGATCGAGCCGACCGAGACCGAGGCGAAAGAGGAACTCGACCGCTTCATCGCCGCCATGGACGAGATCGTGAAGGAGGCGCGCGCCAATCCCGATCTGGTCAAGGGCGCGCCGTACACGCTGCCGGTGAAACGCCTCGACGACGTGCGCGCCGCGCGCGAGCTCGATCTTTCCTGGAAACCGGCGGCGTAGCCGATGGCGCAATCCAAGGGCCTGTTCGACCTGCGGCGCGTGTGGCGGGCCGCCGGCTATTCCGCCGCCGGCCTGAAAGCGGCGCTCGGAAGCGAAACCGCCTTTCGCCAAGAATTGGCGTTGTTCCTCATCCTCGCGCCCCTCGGCTTATGGCTGGGACGCGATGGCGTGGAGCGTTCCTTGTTGCTCGGAAGCCTGCTGCTGGTGTTGATCGTGGAGCTGTTGAATTCCGCGATCGAAGCGGCAGTGAACCGCGTCGGCCGCGAGCCCAACGAACTTTCCGGCCGCGCCAAGGACTTGGGCTCGGCGGCCGTGTTCGTTTCGCTGTTGCTGGTGCTGTTGGTGTGGGGGCTGGTGCTCATCGACCGCTTTGCCTGACACGCCCGTTCTCAGTTGGACGCGGCTCGGGTCCCGGCCGCGAGCGGTTCGTCACCCTTGTATTCGATCTGCTGGCATTCCATGAAGATGCGCTTGTCGCAACGCTCGCAAATCGATTTGTCGAGCCGTCCGAAGATGCTGTGAATGGCATCGAGTTTGGTGACGAAGATGTTCTCGGCTCCGAGCTGATCGACGAATCCACCGCGCTTCAAGATACTGCACACTTCGTCCTTGACCTTGCTGAGGTAGATTCCGCCGCCGATGCTGCGCCGGCGCTTCGCTTCTTGGGCCAGCATCTCGGCGCCGGCGATGTCGATGAAATTGATGCCATTGCCGATGATCATAAGGTGTTTCTGTCCCGGGTTCTGGGTCAGAAATCGCTGAAACTCGTTCTGCACGTGATCCACGGCGCCGAAGAACAGCGAGCCGTCCACGCGCACGATCTTCATCTGCGGGCATTCGGGCAGTTTCGAGTCGGTCACCATGTGCCGGCCGGGGGAGTTGGGGTCGGGGGTGCGCACGACGATGCCGGGCCGCGAGGTGCGCATGAGATAGATCACCAGCGACAGCATCACGCCGACGTAGATCGCGAATTCCAGCTCGACGAACAGGGTGGCGAAGAAAGTCGTCAGCAGCACCGCCGATTCGCGCTTGCTGGTGCGCAGGATATTAGCGATGTGGTGGAAGTCGATCAGGCGGTACGCCACGATCAGCAGGATGCCGGCCATGGCGGCGATCGGCAGGTGCGCCGCGAGCGGCGCCACGACCAGCACGATCAGCGCCAGCGATACAGCCGCGAGGATCGCCGCCATCGGCGTAACCGCGCCGGCGGTGTAATTGATGCCGCTGCGGGTGAACGAACCGGAGGAGGCGTAGCTCGAAAAGAAACTGCCGACGATGTTGGCCAGGCCCTGGCCGATGAATTCCTGGTTGCCGTCGATGCGCTGCCCGGATTTGAGCGCCACCGAGCGCGCGATCGAGACCGCCTCGATCAGGCCGAGCATGGCAATGGCGAGGGCGCCGCTGCCGAGCGTCTTGATCGAGACGAGCGACAGATCCGGCAGCGACAGCGGCGGCAGTTGCGCCGGCAGTTCGCCCACGAGCTGGATGCCCTTGGTTTCGGCCCCGATCCCGGCGGCGATCAAGCTGCCGATGATCATGGCCAGCAGCAGGCCCGGCCAGCGCGGCTTGAAATACATGAACGCCACGCCCGCGAGCAGCGTCACCGAGGCAATGACAGTTATGTAGAGATTTATGTTGCCGGCCTGGCGGAACACGTCCTGCCAGATGTGCAGGAACGACTGGCCGGAGGGAATCTGGATGCCGAGAAAGTGCTTCATCTGGCTGGTGCCGATCAGGATCGCCGCGCCGGCGGTGAAGCCGACCACCACCGAGTGCGAGACGAAGTTGACCAGCGCGCCCATGCGCGCGATGCCCAGGATGAGCTGGTAGGCGCCGGCGAGAAAGGTCAGCGATAGCGCGATGCTGATGAACTGGGAACCGCCGGGCTCGGCGAGTTTCGCGGCGGTGGCGAACACCACGATCGAGATGGCGGTGGTGGGGCCGGAGATCAGGTGGCGCGAGGAACCGAACAGCGCCGCGACGATGGGCGGTACCATGGCCGAATACAGGCCGTACACCGGCGGCATGCCCGCGATCATGGCGAAAGCCACGCCCTGCGGCAGCACCACGATGGCGCCGGTGACGCCGGCGATCAGGTCCGCCCGCAACGAGTCGCGGTTGACCCGCGGCCACCAGCGCAGGAACGGAAAAAACCGCGCCCAGAATACGTTGCATTGTGGTGAGGTGTAATCGAGCATGAACCGCCGGTAAGCCAGCACGGGATAAGGGCGCGCATTGTATATTTTCCGGCTGGTTTTTTCATATTCCCGACCCAGCGCGTAGGGCAAACCCACCGCGTCTGCGTAAATTGATCCAGCGCGTGGTGGTGCGACGATGGCATCGCAACCGGAGACTTTCCGACCGCGGTGCCGGGCCAATGCAGGAATTCATGTGATTTGTCGATCGTCGGGGCGGCGCCCAGACCGGTTCCCGTGCCGATGGGCGGATCGTCGTCGTAACGCTTGCAACGGATGCGTGCCGCCTTAATAATCACGCCCTTTCCCTTTCACGACCGGCACAGCTCATGCTTCAGACGGTTCACGCAGTTTTCAATCACCCGGTCGCGCGCAAGCTGTTTCTGCGGCTGCGTTACGTGCTGGCCCTGGCGTTGCTGGTGTGGCTGGCGGCCAAGGCCGACGCCGCGCTGCTGCCGATGGGATTCCTGATGTCGCTTCTCGGCGAGGCGATCCAGCTGTGGTCGTTCGCCTCGCTGGTGAAGAATGAGCAGCTGACCGCGCGCGGGCCGTATGTGCTGGTGCGCAATCCGATGTATCTCGGGCGATTCTTTCTCATCCTCGGCGCCGTGCTGCTGCTCGGTAATTGGTACGTGACCGTCGCCTACGTTGTGCTCTACTACTTTTACATGTTCAACCGCGTGCAACGCGAGGAAGTCCGCCTGGCGCAGCTACTGGGTCAGCCGTACCGCAATTATTGCGCGCGCGTGAACCGGTTTCTGCCGTCGTTCGGGCGCCTCTCCGATCCTGCCGTGCGGTATTTCAACGTCGCCGTGATGGTTCACAACAACGGCCACTGGAACCTGCTGTCCATGTTGGCGTTCTATGGTGCATTGTGGGGTTACCTCACCTACTGGCGCTGAGGCGGGCCCTTGCCGTTCGCGGTTCAATCGCTGACCAGCGCGTAACCTTCGGCCTGCCACATCTCGACGCCGCCGGCGAGGTTGTAAACCTTTTCGAATCCCATCTGCTGCAGCGTGTCGGCAGCGAGTGCGCTGCGCGAACCGTTCTGGCAATAGAGCACCATAGCCCGATCCCGCGCTTCGCGCAGTTGGTCCACGCGCCATTGGCCGGCGGCGTCAGCAGCGCCTTCCAGGAGGCCGCGCGGGATCAGAAGCGCGCCGGGGAGGTGGCCGCGGTGGTATTCATCGGCCTCGCGCACGTCGACGATCAGCAGGTCGTCGTGGTTCTCGATCATCTCGTCGAATTCCTCGACCGTGATCTCGCGGATACGGGCGCGCGCCTCGCGCACGAAATCCGCCAGTGTTTTTTCCATGATCCGCCCCCCGGTCCGCCGTTTCGAACGTCAGGAACGACACGGCGTGCCCTCATCGCAGCATACCGCCAGCGCCCGGCGTGGAAAAGTCCGAGGCTAGGCGCGACGGCAATCAGTTTCAAAAAATAAATATGATTTCCGGACCGCCAGGACGCCAGGGTCGCCAGGAAAGGCTTTATTCAGTGTTAAAACTTGGCGTCCGTGGCGGTTACTCCCTTTCTTACGGACTCTGAGCGAGCGCGGATTCGAAGGAGGCAAGATCGGTGACGGGCGCGCGGCAGGCGTGGCCGGCGCAGACGTAGGCGGTGACGCCGCCGCGCGGTACGCGCTCGACCAGCACGCCCGGCAAACCCTCCGCGTCCGCCGGGATCACGATTGCCAGCCGATGCGGCTGGTAGTCGCGATGGGCCGCGATCTGCCAAGGTTGCGTCGCCCCGATTTCGCCGCGCAGCACGATGGTCTGCGGCGGCGCTAGGTGCTCCTCGAGCGCGAGCAGCAACGCCCCGTGCGCCGAGGGTTGCTGGCGGATGCCGGTGTAGAGTGCTTGGAGCGTGCGTTCGGCGGCGTGCAGGTAATGCAGGTCGCCGAGCAGATGACCGAGGCGTAGCAGCACCTGCGCGGCGACGCCGTTGCCCGAAGGGATGGCGTCATCCGCGACCGGCTTGGGCCGGTATACCAATTGCTCGTGGTCGTCGCCGGTGAAGTAGAGACCGCCGTGGCTCTCGTCCTCGAAATGCTCGAGCGTAAGCCCGGCGAGCGCGCGCAGGAAGTCGAGGTCGCGGCTGCGCCAGCGCGCTTGCAACAGCTCGAGCAGCGCGTCCATCAGGAAGACGTGATCGTCGAGGTAGGCGTTGAGGTGCGATTTACCGTCCTTGTGCGTGGCCAGCAGCCGGCCATCGCGCCATAGACGCACATGGATGAAATCAAGCGCCCGTTCGGCCGAGTCGGTGAAATCCGGTCGCGCCAGCAGGCGCCCGGTGTGGGCCATGGCCTTGATCATCAGCGCGTTCCAGGCGGTGAGGATTTTTTCATCGCGTCCCGGACGCACGCGCTTTTCGCGCGCGGCGAAAAGTTTCCGGCGCGCGGACTCGAGCTGGGACGCCACGTCGGATTCGAGGCGTTCTAGCCGCAGGGCGAGCGTGGCATTATCGGCGCGCACGTTGAGGTGCCACCGACCTTCGAAATTGGGCGTGCCCTGCAGGCCGTAACGGCGTTCGACGATGTCCCATTCTTCCGCGCTCAGTAACTGGCGGATCTCCTCGGCGCTCCATACATAAAATTTCCCTTCGCGCCCCTCGGAATCGGCATCGAGCGCCGAATAGTAGCCGCCGTCGGGCGACTGCATCTCACGCATGACCCATTCCGCGGTTTCGACGGCGATTCGTCGGAACAATGACTCACCGGTCGCGCGCCAGGCGTCGACGTACAGCCCGAGCAGCTGGGCGTTGTCGTACAGCATTTTTTCGAAGTGCGGAATCTCCCAGCGCTCGTCCACCGAATAGCGGCAGAACCCGCCGCCGATTTGATCATACAGGCCGCCGTGCGCCATCGACCGCAGCGTGTGCCGCGCCATCTGCAGCGCTTCGAGAGCCGCCGAATCCTGAGATGCAGCCTCGGAGACGGCGGCACTAGCACCCATAGAGGCATCGCCCTTTGCGGCGCCGTTCTGTTGGCCGCGTGCCCAGCGGTGCAGACACAACTCGAGCGAGGTCGGATGCGGGAATTTCGGGGCACCGCCGAAGCCGCCGAAGCGCGCGTCGTACTGGTGCTTGAGCTCCGCGTGCACCTGTTCGAGCGCCTCCGGACCCGGGTGCACGCCCGGAGCCGGCGCCGGCGGTTGCAGGCGCCGGAAGATATCGCTCAACGAATCGTTCTGTTCGCGGATCGCATCGCGCTTGTTGCGATAGACCTCGGCCACGTGCTGCAGCAGGTCGGTGAATCCGGGCATGCCGTATTTCGGCGTCTTGGGAAAATAGGTGCCGCCGAAGAACGGCATCTGGTCCCCGGGCGTGAGGAACATGTTGAGCGGCCAGCCGCCCGGCCGCTGCGCCAGAATCTGGTGCGAGGTCTGATAAATCTTGTCGAGATCGGGCCGTTCCTCGCGGTCGACCTTGATGCACACGAACAGCTCGTTCATCACGCGGGCAACGTCCTCGTCCTCGAACGACTCGTGTTCCATCACGTGGCACCAATGGCAGGCCGAGTAGCCGATCGAGACCAGGATCGGCTTGTCCTCGCGCCTGGCCTTCTCGAGGGCGTCCGCGCCCCACGGATACCAGTCCACCGGGTTGTGCGCGTGCTGCTGGAGGTAGGGGCTGGTTTCGTGGATGAGACGGTTGGTGTGGCGGGCCTGGCTCACGTTGATATCCTGACAAAGCGCGTCAACTATAGCGGTTTGCGCTGGCGGGTGCTACTTTCCATTCGGTTCCGCGGGGGTTTTCTGGAATAATCCGCCCTCGCCAGGAGTGCGCCACGAGGAGTGGTACCGGTAAGGAGCCAAGGATGCAATGGCGCGCCTGCGGACCGAAGGATGAAGAAATGCGCCAGGGGGACGGCGCGCTTTCGGATCGCAAGGACGGAAAGGACCCATCACCCGTACACGGAATCATTATCCGCATGTTCGTTTCAATTCGCGCCGGCGCGACGTCGACTTTCACCGAAGCCGCGAGCTGGTGGCGCGACCTCCTGTTATTGACGCTGATCCTTGGCCTGCTTTACGGCCAGGCACTCGGCCACCGCGCGCTGTGGCACCCGGACGAAGGCCGCTACGTCGAGATCCCGCGCGAGATGACGGTCACGGGCGACTACGTGACGCCGCGCCTGAACGGCGTTAAGTACTTCGAAAAGCCGGCGCTGTTCTACTGGCTCGAGGCCGGCGCGATCAAGGCGTTCGGCATCAAGGAGTGGTCCATGCGCCTGTGGCCGGTGATTTTCGCGATCGCCGGTTGCCTGGCGGTGTACGTGGCCGGACGCCGACTGTACGACCGGCGCACTGCTTGGCTCGCGGTGACGGTGCTCGTGACCACGCCGCTCTATTACATTCTCGGACGCACCATCACGCTCGACATGCCGGTGACGGGGCTGCTCACGGTGGCCCTGTTCGCCTTTCTGCTGGGCACGCGCGCGCCGCCGGGCCGGTCGCGACGCAATTATTTCTGGGTGTTCTACGCGTTTGCCGCGCTCGGCACCCTGACCAAGGGTCTCATCGGAATCGTGATCCCGGCCATGGTGATCGGCATGTGGATACTTATCCTGAACGAATGGCGCCTGCTGAAATCCATTTATCTGCCCACAGGACTGGTTCTGTTCCTGCTCATCGCCGCGCCGTGGCACATCGCCGCGGCGCGCGCCAATCCCGAGTTCCTGCACTTCTATTTCATCCACGAACATTTCCAGCGATATCTCACCAAGGTGCATGGCCGCTACGAACCCGCGTGGTTTTTCATTCCAATCCTGATTGCCGGCTTCTATCCGTGGACGGCGTATCTGGGGCAGGCGCTTGCGGCGTCGCTGCCGGCTTCGTGGCGCGCGTTGCGCGAACGCCGCGAAGAACTGTTTCTGGTTTTGTGGGCGGTGCTGGTGTTCGCGTTCTTTTCGTTCTCGGACTCGAAACTCATTCCTTATATTCTGCCGATCCTGCCGCCGCTGGCGCTGCTCACCGGGCGTTATCTCTCGCTTCACTGGGACAATCCATCGGTCGCCGGCTTGCGCGCAGGCACCTGGGCGTTGCTGATGCTGGGCATCGTGTTCACGGCGGCGCTCATCTACGTGCCGGAGCGGATGCCGGACCGTCCGCGCGTGGCCGAGTACAGCGCCGTGTTCGGCGGTTACGCTTGGCTGATTCTGGGCAGCCTGCTGGCGACGGCGTTCATCCCCTTCGTTGCAAGCTTCCGGCGCAGGGCACTGTGGACCGTGGCCGCCCTGGCACTCACTTCGATCGTGTCCCTGATCGTGCTCGACCGCGGCGTCGCGTTCCTCGATGACAAGCGCTCGGTGAAGCAGTTGGCCCTGATTCTGAAGTCGCGGCTGCATCCCGGAGACGAGGTCATGACCTACCAGGAGTATTACCAGGACCTGCCGGTGTACCTCGGGCGGACCGTAACGATCGTCGACTGGAAGGGGGAGCTGGAGTTCGGCACCGACGTCGAGGACACGAGCGGCTGGATGATCGATCAGGCCAGCTTCTGGCGCCGCTGGGACGGCACGGAGCGGGCCTACATGCTGACCGGACGCAGCAACTATGACAAACTGCGCGCTCAAGAGCCGGACCGGTTCCGGCTGCTCGCGCAGACCGGATCGAACGTGCTGGTGACCAACAGGGCCCCATAACCGTGAACTATCTCCCGCTGATTCTGCTGGGCGTGCTGCTCAACGCCGGCGCGCAGTTGCTGCTCAAGGAGGGCATGCGCCGCATCGGCTACTTCGAGTTTGCCTGGGCCAATTTCGCGCCCATCGGGCTGCAGGTGGCGGCCAACCCGTTCGTGCTCGCCGGCCTGTTCGCCTACGTGGTGAGCGTGGCGGTGTGGCTGCTGGTGCTGTCGCGCGTGGAGGTGGGGTTCGCCTACCCGATGCTGTCGGTGGGCTACATCGTCAACGCCGTGGCCGGCTATTACCTGTTCCAGGAAAATCTCTCGCTCACGCGCATCACCGGCATCCTCATCATCATCGCCGGGGTTTACCTGGTCACCCGCAGTTAGGCTCGGACCCATGACCGAGGAATTCCTTCCGTTCGCGCGGCCCTCGATCAGCCGCGCCGCGATCGACGAAGTGGTGGCCTGCCTGGAGTCGGGCTGGATCACCACCGGGCCGCGAGTGAAAAAGTTCGAGGACGAGCTGAAGCGCTACTTCAATGCGCCGCATGCGCTGGCACTGTCCTCCGCCACCGCCGGATTGCACCTGACGCTGCTCGCGCTCGATCTCAAGCCCGGCGACGAGGTGATCACGACGCCGATGACCTTCGCCGCCACGCTCAACACTATCGTGCTCGCCGGAGCCAGGCCGGTGTTGGTGGACGTGGAACTCGATACCTACAACGTGGACGTCTCGAAGCTAGCCATGGCGATCACGAAGCGCACGCGCGCGATCATGCCGGTGCATTTCGCGGGGCTGCCGGTGGATCTCGATCCATTGTATGAGCTCGCCGCCAGGCATGGGTTACGCGTGATCGAAGACGCGGCGCACGCCATCGGCACGGAATACAAAGGCAAACGCATCGGCGCCTTCGGTGACATCCAGGTGTTCAGCTTTCACCCGAACAAAAACATGACCACCGGCGAGGGCGGCTGCGTGGTGACGCGCGACGACAAGCTGGCCGAGAAAATCGCGCTGCTGCGCTTCCACGGCATGGACCGCGAGGCCTGGAACCGTTTCGGCAAAAGCGGCAGCCAGCACTACGAAATCGTCCTGCCCGGGTTCAAGTACAACATGATGGACATCCAGGCCGCGCTCGGGCTGCATCAGCTGCCGGCGCTCGAGGGTTTCATCAAGCGCCGCACCGAGCTGGCGCTGCGCTACCAGAAGCTCCTCGCCGACTGGCCGCAATGGACGCGGCCGGGCACGCCGAAATACGTGCACCGGCACGCCTGGCACCTGTACGTGCCGTTGCTCAACCCCGAAGCCGCCGGCATGGACCGCGACGCCTTCATGACGGGCATGAAGGAGCGCAATATCGGCACCGGGCTGCACTACCGTGCGGCGCACCTGTATCCTTATTACCGTGAAAACTACGGTTTCAAACCCGGCGATTTTCCGAACGCGGAAAGCATCGGCAGCCGCATCGTGAGCCTGCCGCTGTTCCCGGCTCTGAGCGACGCCGACCAGGACCGCGTGATCGCGGCGATGACTGATCTGTTCCAGAGGAAATAACGTGGCCAAGCCTTATGTGAGCGTGGTCGTCCCCGTGTACAACGAGCAGGAGAACCTGCCGGCGCTGTTCCAGCGCCTGATCGCGGTGCTCGACAAGCTCGGCCAGCCGTACGAGATTCTGTTCACCAACGACGGCAGCCGCGACAACTCGCTCGCGTTGCTCAAGGATTTTCATTGCCAGCGACCGAAGGAAGTGCGCGTCATCGACTTCAACGGCAACTTCGGCCAGCACATGGCGATCATGGCAGCGTTCGAGCGCGCCCGCGGCGAGGTGGTCGTGACGCTCGACGCCGACCTGCAAAACCCCCCGGAGGAAATCCCGAAGCTGCTGGCGGAGATCGAGAAAGGGCACGACGTCGTCGGCGGCTATCGTAAGGACCGACGGGATTCCTGGTTCCGGCGCAAGGCATCGCGCCTGCTCAATGTCATCCGCGAGCGCACCACGCGCATCCGCATGCGCGACCAGGGCTGCATGCTGCGCGCCTACCGCCGCAAGATCGTCGAGCACATCACGGCGAGCCAGGAGACCTCGACTTTCATTCCCGCGCTGGCAATGAGCTTCGCTGCCAATCCGGCCGAGGTCGAGGTCGAGCACGCCGCGCGTGCCGCCGGTGAATCGAAGTACGGCCTGTACAAGCTGATCCGTCTCAACTTCGATCTGATGACGGGATTTTCCGTCCTGCCACTGCAGATTTTCACCATGTTCGGGATGGTGGTTTCAATTCTAAGCGGCATGCTCGTGATCCTGCTGGTGGTCCGACGCCTTGTCATCGGCCCGGAAGCCGAAGGCCTATTCACCTTGTTTGCGATCCTGTACTTCCTCGTGGGCGTGGGCATCATGGGGCTGGGCGTCATCGGCGAGTACATCGGACGCATCTACCAGGAAGTGCGCCGGCGCCCGCGCTTCATGATCCGTGACGTCTACGAGCGGCTCGATGACTGAGCCCGGCATCGTCATCTTCGGTTATCACGACGTCGGTACCGAGTGCCTCGATGCGCTGATCGCGCGCGGCAGCCGAGTGCTCGCCGTATTCACGCACCGTGACGATCCCGGGGAGCAGATCTGGTTCAAATCGGTCGAGCAACTGGCGCGGCGGCATGGTATTCCGGTGCATGCGCCGGAGTCGGTGAACACGCCGGAATGGATCGATCGTCTGCGCGAGATGAAACCGGATATCATTTTTTCCTTCTATTACCGCAACATGATCTGCCAGGATATCCTGGACATTCCGCGGCTCGGCGCCTTCAATATGCACGGTTCGCTGTTGCCGAGGTATCGTGGGCGCGCGCCGATCAACTGGGCGGTGCTGAACGGCGAGACCGAAACCGGCGCCACCCTGCACTGGATGGTGAAACGCCCGGACGCTGGCGATATCGTGGAACAGCAGCCGGTGCCGATCGGCCCGCGCGACACCGCGCAGGACGTGTTCGGGAAGGTGACCATGGCCGCGCGTCAGGTCCTGGAACGCAGCTTCGATGCCATCAAACACGGCCGCGCGCCGCGTCGCCCGCAGGACGAATCCAAGGCGAGTTATTTCGGCGGGCGCAAACCCGAGGACGGGCGCATCGACTGGCGCGACGACGCGCAGCGGATTTTCAATCTCATCCGCGCGGTGACGCACCCTTATCCGGGGGCTTTCACCGACGTGGCCGGCCAGCGGATGTATATATGGTGGGCCGAGCCGCGGCCCGACGGTGCGGGTCATCCGGGAGAAGTGGTATCGGTGTCGCCGCTGCGGGTGGCGGCCGGGCGCGGATGTCTTGAGATCCGGCGCTGGCAATGGCGCGGCGGCCCGGAACAGGAAAGCGGCGCGCACGGCCTGCGCCTGCATCAGATTCTGGGCCAGGCGGCGCAGGCCGCTTCCGCCTGAACAAGGTTTCATAGAGAGGGAGTCAACATGAGTCTCAAAGTCCTGATCCTCGGCGTGAACGGTTTCATCGGCTCTAGCCTCACGGAGCATATCCTGCGCGACACCGACTGGGAGGTGTATGGCATGGACATGAGCCAGGACAAGCTCGGGGAGTCGCTCGGGCACGAGCGCTTCCGTTACGTCGAGGGCGACATCACCATCAACCGCGAATGGATCGAGTACCACGTCAAGAAAAGCGACGCGGTGCTGCCGCTGGTGGCGATCGCCACGCCGGCGACCTACGTGCTCGACCCGCTGCGCGTGTTCGAGCTCGACTTCGAGGCCAACCTCGCGATCGTGCGCCAGTGCGTGCGCTATAAAAAGCGCGTGATCTTTCCGTCCACCTCGGAAGTCTACGGCATGAGCG
>DASPRK010000060.1:0-5036 GCA_035624495.1 Methylomirabilis sp. (SeqCode)
AGGGCGGGTTCTGAGTTTGTATGGCTGGGGGACTAGGATTCGAACCTAGATAAACAGAGTCAGAGTCTGTTGTCCTACCATTAGACGATCCCCCAAGGGGTGCCGGATTCTAAATAGCTCTCCGGTAAGGGTCAATTTTCCAATTGCCAGCGGTCTTCCCATCTGAAATCACGACGATGATCCCTTGGCCGACTCAAACATGACATGAATATGCCAAACGCGGTTTTCAGATTCGAGCCGATTGTTGATCGCCGAAAAACAAAAAGCCACGTCGGGTGGCTTTTTGTTCGGAACGACGGTGCCAATTTTTAGCGCTTGGAGTATTGCGGCCGCTTGCGCGCTTTATGCAGGCCGTATTTCTTACGTTCGACAGCGCGCGCATCACGCGTCACGTAACCGGCCTTGCGCAACGCGGGACGTAATGAAGCGTCATAGGCCATCAATGCACGGGTGATGCCGTGACGGATCGCGCCGGCTTGGCCGCTGGGTCCGCCGCCATCGACGTTGACCATCACATCGAATTTATTTTCCATATCAACCGCGACGAACGGCTGGCGCACGATCATGCGCGCCGTTTCGCGCCCGAAATATTCATCCAGCGAACGCTGATTGACAGTGATTTCGCCCTTGCCCGGCTTGAGATAAACGCGCGCGGTCGATGTCTTGCGTCGGCCGGTACCTTGATAAGTATTCGTCTGCGCCATGAGATGAGACCGTCGAATGATTAAATCTGAAGAGTCTTGGGATTCTGCGCCACGTGCCGGTGTTGCGCGCCGCTGTAAACCTTGAGCTTGCGAAACATCTGCCGCCCGAGGGGATTCTTGGGAAGCATGCCGCGAACCGCTTCTTCAATGACATTCCGCGGTGCTTTTTTCAACACGTCTTGAAAGCTGGCGGCCTTCAAACCGCTCTGGTAGCCGGAATAGCGGTGATAAATCTTGTCGCGGCTTTTCTTGCCCGTCACCTGGATCTTATCGGCATTGATGACGATCACGTAATCACCGGTATCGACGTGCGGGGTATATTCCGCCTTGTGCTTGCCGCGCAAACGCCGCGCGACTTCGGTCGCCACACGCCCCAAAACCTTGCCGCTGGCGTCGATGACGCACCAGTCGCGCCTGACGGTTTCCTGCTTAGCCGAAAATGTTTTCATGAAAAAATGACCTGATAATTCGGTTTTCGGATGGGTTCCGCCATCTCTGTCGGCGCGCCGCGGCACGCTGGAAAGCCGCGCATAGTACAAAAGTGAGATACAAGATACAAGTGACAGAGGACGATCTGAAATCAGGATTTGCCCGCGGCTATACCCACGACCGCTCGTATCTTGCGGCATTGATCGTTAAATAATTACAGGCAAAAAAAAGGCGTGGCCTTTGAAGCCACGCCCGAACCACCACTAGGAGGATGGAGGAGCCTTTACCCGACGCATGGCGCGTCGTAAAAAATTCGTTCAACTACCTATGCTTCAGATTAGCAAAGATCAGGCCAATCACCAGATCTAATCAAGACAGAATATAATAATTATCTAATATTTCGACATATTGTCAACACTAAATTTGGTGGTTGCTGAAGCATGCCGCAAAAAGTTAAGTAAGTACATGATTATAAAATAAATACTTGGAACCTTACGTACCGACAGCTGACCTTCCTTGGCAATCATTCCATAAGACAGAGCCCGAACAGGAAGGTTCAACGCCAATATGGACCCCCGCCGGCCGGACGAAATCTGAAAATACAGCACCAAATTTGGGCAGATCCAAGGTGCTGCGCCCCCGAAAGAAGCGTGGGCTACGAACCCTGGTCTTTCAGCTTCAGCCGTGCGACGGCCTCACCTTTGACCAGGTGCCGATCGATGATCTCGTCGATATCCTCCCGGTCGACATAGGTATACCAGGTACCTTCGGGATAAATGACCATCACCGGCCCCTCTTCGCACCGATCCAAGCAGCCGGCGTTATTGATCCGCACACCGCCTCGCCCATCCATGCCCAACGCCTTGATTCTCTCCTTGGCGTAATCCCGTATCGCTTGAGACTGATGATTGGCGCAACAGGCACTGCCATCGTCACGACGATTCACGCAGAAAAATAGATGGTAACGGTAATATGGCATGGTCGAACAGGTTGCAAGTCCGAGACAACAAGGGATAACGTACCCACGTATTATAGAACAGTGAGACTTGCGCCGGACATTGCTTTTGTGACGTGGCCTGTTCCGCCGATCGCGACCATCTTGAACCCTGCGTCCTTTATCAAACGCGAAGCCGCCAAGTGCGTGGCATGCGGGCTGTGCCTGCCGCACTGCCCAACCTATAAAATCCTGCACGATGAAGCAGAATCGCCGCGCGGTCGGCTGTCTCTCATGCTGGCCCTGGCCCGAGGTGATCTGTCCCTCAATGCCCAAATGGAAACCCACCTCGACCATTGCCTGGTCTGCCGTTCCTGCGAAAGGGTGTGCCCTTCTTTCGTCCCGTATGGGCAGATACTCGACTCGGGGCGCGAGCTGATCGAACAGTCGCGCGGTACCAATATGTCGGCGCGTTCCCGGACGGTCGCCGGAATTCTACGGCTGGTCGAAAAACCCGAGAGAATCCTGCTGCTGGGAAAGTTGCTCCGACTTTATCAGCTCTCCGGTCTGCAACGTCTGGTGCGCGCGGCTCGTTTGCCGAATTGGTTTGGACTCGGCGATTTGGAGGCGAATCTCCCGGTGCTTTCGCCGCAGAAATTTTTCGCGCCGTTGTATCCCGCCCGGAAAAAATCCGGAAACCGGCTCATGGTTTTCACCGGCTGCCTGGCGCGCATTACCGACCAACAGACACTGAGCGCCACGATACGGCTCCTTAATCGTCTCGACTACGAAGTGCTGGTGCCACCGAGTCAGGGATGTTGCGGCGCGCTGCATGTGCACAATGGTCAGTCCAGGACCGCCACCGAACTGATGCGCCGGACCATCCAGGCGTTTGCGGGCGGGACGGACACCATTATTTCCACCGCCAGCGGATGCACCGCAACCCTCTGCGAATATGGAAAGTATCTTGCCGACGATCAAACAGCCGTGGAATTTTCCCGGCGCGTGATGGACATCAACCAATTCCTCGCCAGTCTGCCGTCGTCATCGGACTTGTCTTTCCGGCCCCTCGCCAAGCGTATCGCCGTCCACAGTCCCTGTACGTTGAGCAACGTTCTGCGCCAGGAAGACAAGCCCGTTTCCCTGCTCAAGCGGATTCCCGATGCTGAAGTGATCCCGTTGCCGGACAATTCCTTCTGTTGCGGCGCGGCGGGAACCTATCATCTGACGGAACCGCGAATTGCCAGGGAACTGCGTCAGTCCAAGATCGCGCATCTCAAGCAACTCGCGCCGGACATTCTGGTAACATCCAATCCCGGCTGCGCCATGTTTCTGGCCGCCGGTATCCGCGAGGCAGGACTGACCATCGATGTGATACATCCGGTGGTACTGCTGGAAAGACTGCTGCAAAGCGATGACAAAGCCTGAGTGGCCTCAATCGCTCAACCCTTGTCGGGCCCCGTAACGGCGCGTATCGTAGCTTCATGACCGGACGCACCCTTTCCACTCTTGATCGCCTCATCGCCCAATTCGATCAGGCCTTGCATACCGTATTCGGGCCTGCGCCCGAAGCCGGTCGACCGAGTCCGGAGGCGGAACGGAACGACGTCAATCTGACGGCTGCGGAACGCGAGCTGGCGGGGCGCATGATGCGCATCAATCACGCCGGCGAGATTTGCGCGCAGGCGCTTTACCAGGGGCAGGCGGTCACCGCCAGGCTGCCGGAAGTGCGCGGGAAAATGGAACAGGCGGCGCAGGAGGAAAACGACCATCTCGCCTGGACCGAGAAACGCATCCGCGATCTCGGCACACATACCAGCTACCTCAATCCCCTGTGGTATACCGGTTCGTTCGCCATCGGCGCCCTCGCCGGCTTCCTGGGCGACAAATGGAGCTTGGGCTTCGTCGCCGAAACTGAAAAGCAAGTGGTCGCGCATCTCGACGGTCATCTGCAACGGCTGCCGCCGGGAGACGGAAAAAGCCGGGCAATCCTGGAACAAATGCGCGCCGACGAGGGCCGTCACGCCACCGTGGCCATCGAGTCCGGCGCCGCCGAGTTGCCGGAACCGGTAAAACGGCTGATGGGCTGTACCTCGAAAATCATGACCGGCACCGCCTACTGGCTGTAACCGGATACCACGGATTATTTTTTCGCGAGCGGCGGATGATAGATGATTTGGACGGTGTTTCCGTCCGGATCGCGACAGTAGAAGCTGCGCGCCCCGTCGCGGTGCGTCTTCGGTTCCTTGAGGATCGCGACGCCTTCCGACTTCAGAAATAAGTGCCACGCATCCACTGCGCCGATTTCATCGATCACGAAACCGATGTGATCGAGCCGCTGTGCGGTATCCGGCACAAAGCCGGTGGGTGCCCGATGCAGCGCCAGGTTGTCGGTGCCGCTGGTGAGATACACGTTGTCCGGGTCCGGTCGCCACTCGACGCGCATGCCCAGCAGTTCGGTATAGAACCGTTCGCAGTCCTCGAGACGCCGCACGGTCAGCGCCACGTGATGCAGGCCGGCGGCGACCTTCGGCCGCTTCATGATTGCGCTCCTGTCCTGTCCCAAATCATTCGGTTTCGACCACCTCGAAATCGTGCGTAATCTTCGCGGTCTTGGCGAGCATGATCGACGCTGAGCAGTACTTGGTGGCGGATAGCTCGATCGCATGCGCGACCTTCTTCGGGTCCAGATTCCTGCCGGTGACGATGAAATGAATATGAATGCGCGTGAACACCTTGGGATCAGTGGCCGCACGCTCGGCCTCCACTTCGGCGACACACGCCGTCACCTCCTGCCGTGACTTGCGCAGGATATGCACTACGTCGAACGCGGTGCAGCCGCCGGTGCCCACGAGCACCAGTTCCATCGGCCGCGGTCCGCGGTTCTGTCCGCCCGACTCCGGGGCGCCATCCATGACCACGGTGTGGCCGCTGTCGGTGGTGGCGGAAAAACTGACGCCGCCGGTCCA
>DASPRK010000082.1:0-4157 GCA_035624495.1 Methylomirabilis sp. (SeqCode)
GTAGCGATCGAACCCGTCGTGGACCACGAAGTGCGGTCCGCCGCGGCTGGTCACGCTGTCCGGATGATCGTCGGCCGTACCGACGACACCGTCCTGGCCCGCTCCGCTCAGATTGACCTGATCGACCAGATCGGGGCAATCCTTGGAGGCGTTGTTGGGCCAGAACACCCCGCCGCTGTGCATGTCGCCCGGGTTGTTATAGACGATGCCGGATGGACCGACTGTCGCCTTCTGGCCGAGCGGCGTGGTGGCGCCGGTGTTGTTCCAGGCCGATGCTGGAGCGGCGTTGCACGTGAAGCTATTACCCGCGGACAACAGTTTACGGATATCGAGCACCGCCATGCGTGAATCATGCTCGCCCACGTAATCGCGGTTATAGATCGGATCGCCCGGCTCCTGAATGCCCGACACCGGCATGATGATGTAGTTGTCGTCCTGCGTGATCGTGAATACCGAAGCGCCGGTGCAGGCACCGAAGTCGTACACCAGCGTGAACTTCGGGTTCACGACCGTGATGTCAGGCGAGTAGTACACCGCGCCGCCGCACATCGAGGCGGCGAACATGCCCTTGTGTCCGTGGTTATGCGTAACGCGCATCGCCATCAGGCCTTCCGGCTCCTCGTGGATCTGGTTCTCCTCGTGGCGCGGACCGTCCGGCATCTGCGCGATGGCATAGGGACCAGCGCTCAGATTGCCCACGTCCCAGAAACGCACGGTCGTGCCCAGATCCTGCGCCGAGGTGGCCGGTCCTTCACCGGAACCGGTGATCGCGAGGCTAACAGGATCGGCGTAGTCGGAGGTCACCAGAATGCCGCCGTTGGTCGTTCCGACCTTCTTGCCGTTCTTGTCGCCCTTGGTGCCGGTCAGGTCGGTACGCAGGCCGATGCCGTGCGGATGCGCCAGCAGCGCGGTATCGGGACCCTGGTCGATGCCGGTATCCAGATTGACCGCACCCGAGTCATGGCCGATCTGGTTGAACGGTGCCACACCCGGCAGACATAGCGGCTGGCCGGTGCATTGGCCATTGCCATCCACGCCGCCGAAGACGATCTGGGTGCGCGGCGCATAGCGCTTCGGTCCCAGCATGTCGGTACCGTTGACGTACTTCCCGTGACCCGGAACCGCCGCTTGCGGCACGGCGCTATAGTTGGCGATCGCGGCGCCGACAAAGGGATCCAGCTCCTGTATGCCGCCGGGGGTCGTGAGCACCGGTGGCAGACTGGCCGGTACACTGCCCGTCCCGCCACCGAAGTTGCCGCGGTTGCTGCCGGCGCCCATCATGGTCGTGTAGTAGTGGCCGGTGACCGGATTCCATTCCAGATCGTCGGTGCCGCTAAAGTAGTAACCTATGGGAGAAGCGCCGCTCACGGTCAGGCCGCACAGGTTTTGTGTATTGCTCGCGTGCAGCGGGATGTTCTCGAGCGTGCTGTTCGGCGCCGGATGGATGTTCATCGGGTCGGTGATGTCGCACCCGAAGATATTGGCGCTGATCAGGCCGCCGTAGTAAGTAGTGATCTTGCCATCGGGCTGCACCGTGGGCACCACGCTGTGGTGATGCATCTCGTTGAGCACCGACGACGGCGCCGGCACGACCGGCGGCAGACCGTTGGTCGCGGAATTGAAGTTCGGCACCCCGCCCAGGATATCGTCGTCGAACACGCCGTGATTCGGCAGCCCCAGAGCCCCGAGCGCGTCGTCGACGAAGTTCTCCGTTACCGACAGCAGATGCTGTCCGTACACGGCCGGCATCTCCGCCGTGTTCACGACATGGCCATAGGTCGGCGAGATCGGGTTGGCGTCGATTACCGCTAGAAAATCGGCGTCCGGCAGAGCGCCCGCAGGCAAGCCCAGGACGCCATCGAGCGGGCTTGCGTTCCTGCCGTCCATATATTGATCCGAAGCCGTCACGATCAGATACTTGGGAGGGCCGTTATCCCAGGCCTGGGCAGTCCCACATATGCCCGTCAGGCCGGCGCCCAGCGTGGCCGCTAACACGACGTTCACGAGTTTCTTTCGAGTCATTTGAAATGTCTCCTAGTAGATAGCATCGGTAAAGCAAAGGGGGAAATTACCGGCATACTGATGTTGCACCGATTTTTTCTCCCGCATTTCCACGATATGTCACATCTATCTTGTTCTTTTTCTTGTTTTTTTATGGCAGCATCTGCGCATCGAACACATACGCGACAAGTTGCCGCACTGGCTGCTGGTAAAGCAATCGGCATGCCAATTTGTTATGTACAAGTTTTGAAAGGACTTTTGATTTTCCTAACGATCGATCGCTTTAAATCCGGACATCGGTGTCATGACAGAATTGTCGCGGTTGGCAGAAGCGGTTAGGATTGTCAGATACGCGCCGATAAAAAGTACAACACGACGACAAGCTGAGCACACCGCCCGGGAAACGCGCCGGCCGTAAAACAGACGTATATATAAGCGCACATAATTTATTTTCAGGAGGAGACAGCATGAAACGCACGACCGTCATCGAGTCGCTCATCAATGCCCAGGAAACGCCGGCCGTCATCATCGACAACAATTTCAAGATCGTGGCGGCCAATCAGGCTTATTGCCGTTCTTATGGTATCGACGCGGATGCGATCATCGGTCGCTGTTGCCACGAGGTTTCACACCACTCGCCGGTGCCCTGCTTCAAGAACGGCGAAGACTGCCCGCACCGTGAAGTCCTGACCAAGAACAGTCCGTTCGAGGTGCTGCACACCCATTACGATTATGCCAATCGCCCCGATCGCGTGCGCATCAAGGCGTATCCGATCGAGACCTCCAACGGCGACCGCCTGGTTCTGGAAACGATCCACCGTCTGGCGCCGGCGGTGCATTTGACGTGCGAAGAAATGCGCATGGTCGGGCGGTCACCCGTGTTTCTCCAATGCCTGGAATCGCTCAACTTGGCGGCCAAATCCAACGTGCCGGTGTTGTTGTACGGGGAAACCGGCACGGGCAAGGAAATGGCCGCGCAGTACATTCACGAGCAATCGGTGCGCTGCGGAAAGCCCTATGTCGAATTGAATTGCGCCGCCATTCCGGAGACTCTGTTCGAGAGCGAATTGTTCGGTCACGAGCGCGGCGCGTTCACCGGCTGCGCCGGACTCAAACAGGGCCTATTCGAAACCGCCGACAAGGGGACGCTGTTCCTCGATGAAATCGGCGAGCTGCCGCTGTCCATGCAGGCCAAGCTTTTGCGCGTACTCGATTCCGGCGAATTCCGGCGCATCGGCGGCACGTCGCTGCTGCGGGTGGACGTGCGCATTATCACGGCAACCAACCGCAATCTGATGGCCATGGTCGCGGAGGGACGGTTCCGCGAAGATCTTTATTTCCGTATTGCCGGCGTCAAGGTCCACATTCCGCCGTTACGCGAGCGCCGCATGGACATTCCCGCCCTGGCGGACGCGCTGATCAAACGGATGTGCGACAGCGCCAAGGCGAGCCGCTGCCACCTGACCAGAGAGGCAGTGGAACGCCTGATGAATCATGGATTCCCCGGAAACGTGCGCGAGTTGCTCAATGTGCTGCAACAGGCCGTGGCATTGAGTCCGGACGGCGTCGTCACTGCCGAATATATTCGCTTTAACGACCACTTCGCGAACGGCGACGGGCACCATCACCCGCACGCGATCGCGCTGTCTGACGCCGCGCCCGATGCGGTCGAAGCACCTCCCGGCGCGCCGCTGACGATCGCCGACGCCGAGGCGCGCCATATCGCCGACCTGTTGCGGCGTCATGACCATAACCGGCGCGTCGTGGCCACAGTGCTCGGCATCAGCGAACGCACGCTGTACCGCAAGATCAAACGCTACCAGATATCGTCTGCCACAGCCGTCGGGGAGTAACGGTCGATATGCAAGCAGACGCTCGCCGGAGTCAGAGGCGCCGGATGACGGAACAATACGGCTCGCTCGCAAGGAACAGCTGATCCGCGCTGAAATTGGCGACAGACCGGATCATCCGGTCACGGAAAAGGGCGTGTACCGAGTCGAGGTTGCGCTCGAGGTCGATTCAGTGTGCGCCGGCCCTCAGTATGGCGCGACGGGACTTCCCAGTCCCCCTCGCGCCCCTCGGGACACGGCGCAATGATTGTGCCTCCGGCTCCGCCTGCGGCACGCCGCGGCCGCCCTGCGGTCGAGCGGTCCCCT
>DASPRK010000089.1:0-2136 GCA_035624495.1 Methylomirabilis sp. (SeqCode)
GGAAAATGGAGATACGGGGCGAGCCCGAGACGCTCCAGCGTGGCGCGGATGATTTCGGCGTCGGAGTTTCCGCTCAGCGTAACATCCACGCGCAAATTCTCTTCCGGCGTCAATTCACCCTGGATGCCGTTGCTGTGACCGATGTACGAGAGCTGGTCGCGGTACTCGTCACCGAGCGCATTGATGTCGGCGCCATTCCATCTCACTGCGCCCGCCGCCGGATGCGTGAGCCCGCACAGCGTGCGCAGCAGGGTGGTTTTGCCGCTGCCGTTGCGGCCGCGGACGTGAAGCAGTTCGCCCGGCGCGAGTCCGAAGGAAAAATGACTGAACAGCGGTCGATCGCCGCGCACGCATTCAAGGTCAACCGCTTCCAGCAACGCCGCCTCCCGGGGACTGCGAGAACCCAAAATGGTGCCCCGAACACGAATCGAACGTGCGACCTGCCGCTTAGGAGGCGGATCGTTGCATCGGGGCTAACGTAATTTTAACAAGTTACGCGCACTGGCTCCGCGAGAACTTGTCTCAATGTGACTCGAATTGTACGGCTTGTGACCCGAGTCAGTCACGATCCGGTCACGCGCCACCGCCACCGCCGGCGACGGTTCGGATCGCGACGAGCAGTTGCACGTACCCGTCCTTGCCTACAGGTCCGGGTAGGTCGATGGAGGCCAGCGTTTTGAGTTCGCGGACGGTGACCTTCATGGTCTTGATGAGTCCGTCGTCGTCGGTCAGTTCTCATAGGCCCTTGAGCATCTTGCGGTCGGAAGAGACGGCCTCACGGGCAGGACGGACGGCGTGCTCGCTGGCTTCGCCGCCGAGCAGGTACGGCACGGCGACCTTGAGTTCGCGGGCAAGGGTGCCCGATCAGAAATCCGATGATCGAGCCGGCCACCGGGCCGTTGCCGCACCCAGCACGCAACCAACTACGCTAATTCAGGTCGTCGTCCTTATAGTACTTGGTGCCCTTGGCAGTCAACTCGACGGCCACGCCCTCGTCGGTTAACTGGTACACCCACACGCCAGGCGACACCGACACCGCACCCGCAAAGGCCGCGCCTTTCTCGCCGGTCTTTGCCGCCGCGCTGGTCTGGCCGCCGAGTTCCCACCCGGCATTCACAAACTTGTTGAGATCGGCCGCCTTTTCGAACACCCATACCAGACGAAACTTCTTCACCCCCAGGCCGAGCCCCGCCTGGACTTCCAACATCTTCATATAGGTGGTCTTGCCGCTTTTCTTGTCGACCGCCATGCCCGAGCCCTTGCCGCTGCCGGCCACGAAGATCTTCATGCCGAAATTGCTGAACACGGCATAACCGGCGGCGTTGTCAATCGCCTTCTTGGCCCCGGGTTGGGCCTTGTAAAGCCGTTGGAGCGTCTCATTCGTCATCTTCTGGACGTCCGCGCGCGCGGTCTGCTTTTCCTTCGCGGTCATCTTTGCCAGAGCGAACGTTGGCCCGCCCAGACCGACAATGGCCGCAAGCAGCACCGGAATCAGATTGGTTCGTTTCATGTTGTTTCCTCTGTTTGCGATTCATGGAATGCGCCGGGCCGCGCCGGGTCTCTAGACGGCACCGGTGCGCGACCGGCGCGCCATTGTCCTGCGAGTCCGCCCCGTGACCGTTGACGCAGATCAAATGGCGCTGGGGGAAGGATAAGGGATGTGCGAGTGTTCCCGCACCAACCCGGCGCGGGGCGCGCTCATTTCCGCCATTTGACTGAATCGCCGCTCACACTGGAAGCCACGCTGAGATTCTCAACCCGTGTCAGGCCACCTTGGATACCATAGGCATGTCCGACGCAGGCGAGATGGGGGTGATAGTCATCGCCGAGTTTGTTGATGTCGTTGCCGTGCGAGCGAACCTCGCCGGCGTGTGCCGATGTCAGGTCGCAGAGCGTGCGCAGCAGTGTGGCTTGCCGTTGCCGTTGGTACCGGTTACGTGCAGCAGTTCGCCCGGCTTGAGGGAGAACGATAGGTGACTGAACAGAGGCCGGTCGCCGCGGACATATTCCAGATCGACGGCTCCCAGCAAAGACGGCCTCCCTCAGGCAGGTTGGGGATACGTCAATCTTTGAACATGGTGCCCCAGGCCGGAGTTGAACCGGCGACCTGCCGCTTAGGAGGCGGCTGCTCTATCC
>DASPRK010000104.1:0-10774 GCA_035624495.1 Methylomirabilis sp. (SeqCode)
TCGGTTGCCGCAAGTGCCTCGACGTCTGTCCGGTGGACGCGATCGTGGGTGCGCGCAAGCTGATGCACACGGTCATCACCGCCGACTGCACCGGCTGCGAGCTGTGTCTGCCGCCGTGCCCCGTCGATTGCATCGCGATGCAGCGCGATCGTGCCGGACATGCGCGAAGCGCATCCGGCTTGCCTGCCTCTCCCGCAAGCGGGAGAGGAAACGAGGGTGAGGGCGCAGACAGCGGTGAACCCTGGCCGGATTACACCCGCGCCGAAACCGACCGCTGGCGCGCGCTGGCCGAAAAGCGCCGGCAACGTCTCGCGCGCGCACGCCCCCGGACAGCAACGACACGCATGACGGTCCTGCCGCCCGCCGCCGCGAGCGAGCGCATTCGCGCCGAAATACGCGCCGCCGTCGAACGCGTGAAGGCGAAAAAGGCGCGCCGCCCCGGCGCCGATTCGTAGGCAATGAACGCGCGCCAACGGCGCGAGCTGTTCGCGCGACTCAAACGAGCCAATCCGCGGCCCACGACCGAACTCCGCTACCGCACCCCGTTCGAGCTGCTGATCGCGGTGATCCTGTCGGCGCAGGCGACCGACAAAAGCGTCAACAAAGCCACCGCGGAACTGTTCAAGGTCGCGCATACGCCGCGCCAATTTCTCGGCCTGGGACGGCGAAACCTCAAGGGATACATCAAGACCATCGGCCTGTACAACACCAAGGCCGCCAATATCCTCAAGACCTGCAAAATTCTCGTGGAAAAACACGGCGGACAGGTGCCGTCCACCCGCGAGGAGTTGCAGGCGCTGCCGGGCGTGGGGCGCAAGACCGCGAACGTGATCCTCAACACCGCGTTCGGTCATCCGACCATTGCCGTGGACACGCATATCTTCCGCGTGGCAAACCGCACCGGGCTGGCGCCGGGGAAAACCGTACTCGCCGTGGAGAAAAAACTGCTCGAGGCGGTGCCGGTGGAATACCGCCAGCACGCGCATCACTGGCTGATTTTGCATGGGCGCTACGTCTGCACCGCGCGCCAGCCGCGCTGTGGCGAATGCGTCATCTATGATTTGTGCCGGTACGGGGCTAAAGTTAAAGAAGCATGACGTCAAAATACGCCGCCAGCGGATTGAGCCACGGTCATCGTCCCGACGCCGAGCACGCGGAACGGGCGGTGAAACGCGCGCTCGCCAAGGCCGGTCTCACTCGCGCCAATGCCGTGGTGTTGTTTCTGACGCCGGAGTACGCCGCCAATCCCGAGCCGGCGTTGCGCGCGGCGGCGCGCGCCGGCGGCTGCCTGCAGGTCGTCGGCGCCACCGGCGCCGGCATTCTGACGGACGAGGAATGGGTGCTTGACAGTCCCGGCGCCGCGGCCCTGGTGCTGGGCGGCGATATCCGGCTGACGATCACGCCCCCGGGCAGCCTCACCGACGACGATATCGTGCTGAGCCTGTGCACGCCGGCCGGACTGACCGCCGATTGGCTCGACATCCCGGCGCAACGCTTCGGCGCCGTCTCGGGCGACCTGTTCGGTCACGGCCCATTCAAGGTCTGGAGCGGCGCACGCGTGGTCGACACCGACCGGGTGGACGCCGTCATGAGCGGCGTCGCGGGAGCGATCACCGCGTCGCAGGGCGTGCGCGCGCTGACCTCGCCGATCGAAGTGGCGGAGGTTCAGGGATACGAAATCAAGCGCCTCGGCAATTACCCCGCGCTCTCGGTGCTGGTGCAGTCGCTGCCGTCGACCGTGCGCGAGTTGGAGAGCGTGCCGCTGCATCTCATCATGGGGGGCGTCGCCATCGGCGACCCCGACACCGCCATCCGCGAAGGCCGTTACAGGCTGAATCACATCGTCGCCGCCAACCTGCGCGACCAGTCGATAACGCTCTCGGAACGGCCGTCACGCGGCGAGCGGCTGTTCTGGGCCATGCGGGATGCGCTCACCGCCGAACGCGAGATGCGCGCCTGCCTCCGTCAATGCGCGCAGCGGCTCCCGGGCGAGCCCGATTTCGGCCTGCTGTTCCCATGCGTGGGACGCGGTCCGAACTTCTTCGGCAACCGCGACCGCGATCTCGACGCGATGCGCGCGCGTTTTCCGGGCCTGCCGATCGCCGGAATGTACGGCAACGGCGAGCTCGGTCCACTCGACGGCGTCAACCACCTCTATCAATATTCCGCGGTATTGGGGCTGTTCTGCCGCGCCGGCAAGCGCGAATTGGCCTCAGGATAACAAGTTGATCTTCAGGTCCGGGACACCGGAACCAACAGGGCCAGGGCTGAATAACCATGTTCGCCGGATCGGATCGCACTCAGACGCGTGAGGTTTTCTTCCGCGCCTGGCGCAGCCACCGTGAAGGCCGCCCGCTCGCAGGCGTCGAACAGCTCATCGTGCAGGTGGCCCTGCGGCACCCGGAATTCCGCGCCCTGCTCGACCGGCCCGACGACGCGCGCGACCGCGATTACGCTCTCGAAGCCGGCGTGACCAATCCTTTCCTGCATCTCGGCCTGCACATCGCCATCGAGGAGCAGCTGTCGCTCGACCAGCCGCAAGGCATACGCGGGTATTATCAGAAATTGCTCCAGCAACTCCCGGACGAACACGCGGTCCAACATCGCATGATGGAATGCCTGGAGGAAATGCTGTGGCGCGGCAACTGCGAGGCCGGGGCGCCGGAGGTATCGGTCTACCTTGCGTGCCTGCGCCGCTGGTTGGGAGAATCCTGAATGTTCCCGGGCTTGGCACCGTCACCGGAAAACTAAGAATAGTTTAAGCAAGTGGGTACTCACCCGGCTATCGGCCACGGAGGACAGATCATGACCTTTGTCGAGAGAACCGCGCGCCTGACAGCGCCCGTCATCCGGGGCTTCGAATCCCTGAGCCCCTTCATCGATCTCGGCGTGCGCCTGTGGGTGGCGAACGTTTTCTGGCGCTCAGGCCTGGCGTCGGTGCATGACTGGAAGACGACGCTGGATCTTTTCAAATACGAATACAGCGTTCCGCTGCTGTCGCCGCAGGTCGCGGCGGTAGTGGGCACGGGCGTGGAACTGATCTTTCCGGTGCTGCTTGCCCTCGGCCTCGCCGGCCGCCTCAGTGCCGGCGTCCTGTTCCTGTTCAACATCACGGCCGTTATTTCCTATCCGGCGCTGAACGAGGTCGGACTCAAGGACCACACCTATTGGGGCATCCTGCTGCTGGTCTCGTTGCTGCACGGACCGGGTCGAATTTCCATAGACCATTTGATACGGCGGAAGTGGATGGGATAATCTCCGGGTCATGTCGCGCGTCGCCATCAAAATCCGTCCAGCCGTCGATCGCCCGTTCGACGAGCGCCTGCGCGCGCATGGTCTGGGACCGTTGCGGCGCAGCCGATTGCGCGAATTGCAGGTGAACGTCGGGCGGCGCTGCAACCAGGCGTGCAATCACTGCCACGTCGACGCCGGCCCCAAGCGCCCCGAGGTGATGACCTGGGACACGATGGAAAGAATCCTCGTCTGGAGCCGGGCGTCCGGGATCACCGCGGTCGACATCACCGGCGGCGCGCCCGAGGTCAATCCGCACTTCCGACCTTTCATAGACGGGTTTCTCGCGCTCGGTGCGCAGGTTACGGCGCGTTGCAATCTGACCGTGCTGCTCGAACCCGGTCAGGAGGATCTGGCGTCCTGGTACGCGCAGCGCGGGATTTGCCTGGTGTGCTCGCTGCCCTGCTACACGCAAAAGAACGTGGATGCCCAGCGCGGCGAGGGCGCGTTCGAGAAAAGCATCGAGGCACTGCGACGCTTGAATGCCGTAGGCTACGGGCGCGATGCATCGCTCGTGCTCGATCTGGTCTACAACCCCGGCGGCGCGTTTCTTCCGGGCGCGCAGGAAAAACTTGAAGCCGATTACCGACAACGCCTGCGCGAGGATTACGGCATCGTCTTCTCGCGCCTCCGCACGCTGACCAACCTGCCGATCAATCGCTTCGCGCATTTCCTCGAGCGCACCGGCCAGTACGACGTCTACATGCAACTGCTCGAGGACCACTTCAATCCCGCGACCGTGCCGGGGCTCATGTGCCGCAGTCTCCTGAGCGTGGATTGGCGCGGGCGCGTGTACGACTGCGATTTCAACCAGATGCTCGACCTGCCGCTCGCCGGCGGCGCCCCGCGCCAGCTGTGGGATCTGCGCGTGGAGGAGTTGACCGACCAGCCGATTGCCGTGGACAGCCACTGCTTCGGCTGCACCGCCGGCGCCGGCAGCAGCTGCGGCGGCGCACTGGTATGAAACAAAGAGGAGTTAGGTGTAAGGAGAGAGGAGAATCTTAATTGTTCAGAGCACCTAGCAAAATAATTATGATCCCGAACACCAGGGCGCCAGGGTCGCCAGGAACAACGACTTAATTAGATTTCTTTAACCCTGGCGTTCTTGGCGTCCTGGCGATCAATTTCATTTTAATAAAAACCCATAAACATATTTATGCCTCGTTTTTCACTTTCTACAGGAATTTCCTGAGAGGTTCGTACTTCTGCGCCACCAGCCACAGGTCGGCGGCGGTGTCGATGTCCCGCTGGGTCGGCAGCATTTCGAATTCGATCCCCAGCCTTCCGGCACGCGCCAACGTCGCCGCCAGCACCCGGTCGCCGCCCCATTCGATGCCCTCGAACAGCTCCGCCCGCGCCTGTTGCAGGCCGATAAAATAGTAGCCGCCGTCGTCGGTCGGCCCGAGCACGTTGTCGCCGCGCGCCAGCCAGTCGTTGGCCTGATCGAGCGTCTCCCAACCGCAATGCGGCACGTCGCAACCCATCACCGCAGCGCAGCCGCTGCGTTCGATCCCCTCTCGTAGCGCGGCGTGCATCTTCGCGCCCAAGTCGCCCTCGGCCTGTGCCGCGAGCGTGATGGGAAATTCCCGCGCCAGCTCGCGGAACAACGGATGTTCCGGATCGGGCGAGGTATACAGGTAAATCCTTCCGGGCCAGGCGGAAGCGGCGACCTCGACCGTGGCGCGTATCAGAAATGCCGCGATCTCGGCGGCGCGCGCCGGGGTGTAATCCGGCAGCAGCCGGGTTTTGACTTCGCCGGATACCGGCTGACGGGCGAACAGCAGCAGTTCCGGTTGGCTCATGTTCGCATCATGGGTGGCGCTCGTACCAGCGGGTGAGGCGTGACGGTGAAACTCCCGCCCAGTACAGGAACCTCAGTGTCCACATCAATATTATGATGCGCAGGATACCCCGCTCCTCCCAGCGGCGCGAGGACGTCACCACGGTTTCGCGCCGGCGCGCGGGTTTGCCCGCCCACTTCAGGCGCCGGCTGAGATCGATGTCCTCCATCAGCGGCATCGGCGCAAATCCGCCGAACACCCGGAACACGTCGCGGCGCACGAAGATCGCCTGGTCGCCGGTGGCGATGCCGCTCGCGGCCGAGCGCCAGTTCATCAGGCGCTCGACGACACGGAACAGCACGTGGCGCCCGGATAACCGCACGTCGAAGCGCCCCCAGAGATATCCGGCGCGGATCGACTCGCGCACATGCTCCGCGGCGTTCGGCGGCAACGTCGTGTCGGCGTGCAGGAACAGCAATACGTCCGCCTCCGCCATCTGCACGCCGGCGTTCATCTGGCGCGCGCGCCCGCGCGGCGCCTGGAACACGCGCAGCGCCGGCCAGGCGCTCGTGGCATCCGGCGGCAAATGCTTGCACACGATTGCAATGCTTTCGTCGGTGCTGTCGCCGTCGACCACGATGATTTCGTCGAAACCATGGCGCTCGAGCAGTTCCGGGAGCTGCGCGCTCAACCGTGCCGCTTCGTTCAAAACCGGAAGGATCACAGCCACCGTGGGCGAGGATGCGCGCTCCGCAGATCCGGGCGCGGGAGAAATCGACGGGGAGTTCACGACAGGAAGCGCCTCAGGGGCGACGGTCTTTGCGGCGCGGCAGCGCCATGCGCACCAGCCGCACCGCGAGCAGCGCCGGCAACGAGGCGTGCAGGACGAGGTCGAAGATGTCGATCGGCCGCGACAGCGTGCCGTCCGCCAGCATCTGCAGCTTCTGCCACAGATGCGGTTCCGGCGTGAACGGCGCCAATCCCAGGAGCACCGCGCCGACGATCAGCGCCCAGAGCGGGATTTGGTCGAGCCAATTCATGTCAGCGGGCGCCCTGCGTGCCCCGCTGGATCAGCTCGATCTTGTAACCGTCCGGGTCCTCCGCGAACGCGATCACCGTGCTGCCGTGCTTCATCGGGCCGGCCTCGCGCGTGACCTTGCCGCCGCGTTGCTTGATCTGCTCGCAGGCTTTATAGGCATCGTCAACTTCGAGCGCGACATGACCGAAACCGTTGCCGAGATCGTAATTGGACGTGCCCCAGTTATAAGTAAGCTCGATCACGGCGTGCTCCGACTCCGGGCCGTAACCCACGAAGGCGAGCGTGAACTTGCCGTCCGGGTAATCCTTGCGGCGCAGCAGTTTCATGCCCAAGACGTCGGTGTAGAACTTGAGCGAGCGCTCGAGATCGCCGACCCGGATCATGGTGTGCAGAACGCGCATGCGTGAACTCCTCGCGGCGTTTCAGCCGAAGTGGCAGACGTAATCGAGCAGATCGGTGACCTCGATCTCGAAATAGGAGTTGCCCGGGACCGAGAAGCTCTGGCCGGCCTGGTATTCGGTCCAGGTCTGCTGGTCCGCCAGCTTCACGCGGCAGTGTCCCTGGGTCAGGTCCACGACTTCGGGCGCCTGGGTGCTGAAGCGGTAGGTCCCCGGCAGCATCACGCCGAGGGTCTTCATCTCGCCCTCGGGCGTGATGACCGTGCGGCTGGTGACGCGGCCGTCGTGATAGACGTTGGCTTTTTTCTTGATCTCGACATTCTTGAAACTCATGCGACGTTCTCCTGAGCAACCCGGCGAGCATAGCTCGCGCGGCGCGCGAGATAAATGCCGGCCAGCACAATGATACCGCCCGCCACCTGCCAAGCTCCAAGCGATTCATGCAGCAGGATCCAGGCAAACAGCGCGGCGGCGACCGGCTGCCAGAGCAGGCTGACCGAACCGAAGGCGGCCGACAGGTGCGCCAGGGCCCAGGCAATGAGGCCCTGGCCACCGGCGTGCGAGACCACGGCCAGCGCCAGTAACACCAACCAGCCGTTCACGCTGACGGGCAGGAGATTCTCGCCGGAAATGAGCGCCAGCGGCAACAGCGCGGCGGCGCTGACGGCCGCACTTCCGAACATGACCCTCGCGGTCGAGGCGCTGGTGCGCAACCGTGCCACGGAAATGATGTACCCGGCATAGAACACCGCCGTCAACACTCCGAGCAGGTCGCCGATCAGCCGCGCCCGCCCGAAACCGAGGCTCTCGCCCATTAGCACGAAGGCGCCGGCAAGCGCGACCGCCATGCCGACGAGGAAACCCGTGCGAAAGCGCTGACCGAAAATGGCCCAGCTCGCCAGGGTCACGAACAGCGGCGCCAAGTTCGCCAGCAGCGTGGCATTTGCCACCGTGGTGATCCGGATCGACCAGTGCCACACCGCCAGATCGGCGGCAAAGAACAGTCCCGCCGCGACCAGCCAGTGCATCGTCCGCCGATCCGAAGTTACCGGCCGCCGTCGGCTTCGGTGACACTCAGTCCACAGCCAGATTCCCAGAAGCGGGAGCGAGAGGAACATGCGATAAAAGGCGGTGGCGATGGGACCGAGCTCGCTCAGGCGCACGAAAATCGGCGCCAGCCCGATTGCGGTCGCCCCGAGCAGCAGCGCGGGAAACGAGAAGCGGGCGGGAGTCCCGGCCCCGGCCATGTACGGACGGCGCTACTTCTTGCGCCGCTTGGCGGCGATGCGCAGGCGCAGCGCGTTCAGCTTGATGAAGCCCTCGGCGTCCTTCTGGTCGTAGGCGCCCTTGTCCTCCTCGAACGTCGCGATCGCGGCGTCGAACAGGCTGTCGCCGGAACGGCGCCCGACGACGATGACGTTGCCCTTGTACAGCTTCAGGCGCACCGTGCCGTTCACGTTTTCCTGCGAGGCGTCGATCATTTCCTGCAGCATGCGGCGCTCCGGGCTCCACCAGTAGCCGTTGTAGATGAGCGAAGCGTAGCGCGGCATCAGGTCGTCCTTGAGATGCGCGACCTCGCGGTCGAGCGTCAGCGACTCGATCGCGCGGTGCGCCTTCAGCATGATGGTGCCGCCCGGGGTCTCGTAGGTGCCGCGCGATTTCATGCCGACGTAGCGGTTCTCGACGATGTCGGTGCGGCCGATGCCGTTGGCTCCGCCCAATTTATTGAGCGTCGCGAGCACCGTCGCGGGGCTCATGGCCTTGCCGTCGATCGCCACGATGTCGCCTTTCTTGTAGGTCAGCTCGATATAGGTCGGCTTATTCGGCGCCTTTTCCGGGGCGACCGACCAGCGCCACATGGACGCTTCCGGCTCCGCCCACGGGTCTTCCAGGACGCCGCCCTCATAGGAGATGTGCAGCAGGTTGGCGTCCATCGAGTACGGTGATTTCTTGCCCTTCTTGAACTCGACCGGGATGCCGTGCTTCTCGGCGTAGGCCAGCAGTTTCTCGCGCGAAGTGAGATCCCACTCGCGCCACGGCGCGATCACTTTCACGTCGGGCTTGAGCGCGTAATAGCCGAGCTCGAAACGCACCTGGTCGTTGCCCTTGCCGGTGGCGCCGTGCACCACGGCGTCGGCGCCGACCTTGTTCGCGATCTCGATCTGGCGCTTGGCGATCAGCGGCCGCGCAATCGAGGTGCCGAGCAGATACTCGCCTTCATAGAGCGTGTTGGCGCGGAACATCGGGAACACGAAATCGCGCACGAACTCTTCCTTGAGGTCGTCGATGAAGATTTCCTTCACGCCCATTTTTTTGGCCTTGGCGCGCGCCGGTTCCAGCTCCTCGCCTTGGCCGATGTCGGCGGTGAAGGTCACGACCTCGCAGCCGTAGGTCTCCACCAGCCACTTGAGAATGACCGAGGTGTCGAGGCCGCCGGAGTATGCCAGAACGACTTTCTTTATTTTTGCCATGGTTCAGCCACTGGAATAATCAGCAGGAAAGGCGGCATTGTAGCGGATTTTCCGGCGCGCCACCGTTCCGCCGCAGGCCGCGGAACGCCGCCGGCAGGACCGGCGCCGCCCCGAAACGGGCTAGCGCCGCTTCTGCGGCATCAGGTCGGTGCAGACCCCTTCGTACACCTCGGCGACCATACCGACCGACTCGCCGAGCGTCGGGTGCGGGTGGATGGTCTTGCCGATGTCTTCCGGGTCGCAGCCCATTTCGATGGCGAGCGCGAGCTCGCTGATGAGGTCGCCAGCGTTGGTGCCGACAATGCCGCCGCCGATGACGCGATGGGTCTCTTCGTCCACGATGATTTTGACGAAACCTTCGTCGCGGCCGTTGGCAATGGCGCGACCGGAGGCGACCCACGGGAACCTGGCCTTGCCGACGGCGCGGCCCTGCTTCTTCGCCTCGTCTTCGGTCACGCCCACCCAGGCGATTTCGGGGTCGGTGTAAGCCACCGACGGGATCACCTGCGCATCGAAATAGCTCTTCTGTCCGGCGGCGGCCTCGGCGGCGACGTGACCCTCGTGCACCGCCTTGTGCGCCAGCATCGGCTGGCCGACGATGTCGCCGATGGCGAAGATGTGCGGCACGTTGGTGCGCATCTGCTCGTCGACTTCGATGAACCCGCGATCGCTGACGGCGATGCCGGCCTTCCCGGCGGAAATATTTTTCCCGTTTGGCGCGCGGCCGGCGGCGACCAGAACCAGATCATAGACCTGCGGCTTGTCGGGCGCCTGCTCGCCCTCGAACGTGACCTTGACGCCGGCCTTCGTCGCCTCGACCTTGGTCGTTTTGGTTTTCAGCATGATGCGGTCGAAGCGGTGCGCGTTCATCTTGTTCCACACGCGCACCAGATCGCGGTCGGCGCCCAGCATGAGCCCGTCCAGCATTTCGACCACGTCGATGCGGCAACCCAGCGTCGAATAAACGGTCGCCATCTCGAGCCCGATGATACCGCCGCCGATGACGAGCATCTTCTTCGGCACCGCACGCAGCTCGAGCGCGCCGGTGGAATCGACGATGCGCAGGTCCTCGGGAATGAACGGCAGCTTCACCGCCTGGGAACCGGCGGCGATAATGGCATGGGCGAAGCGAATGATTTTCTTCTCGCCGCTCGGTTCCTTGCCGTCACCCGCCGTCAGCGCAATCTCCATATGGTGCGGATCGACGAAGCGCCCGCTGCCGCGGATCACCTCGACCTTGCGGCCCTTGGCCATGATACCGACGCCGCCGACCAGCTTGCCGACGACTTTGTCTTTCCACGCGCGCAGCTTGGCGAGATCGAATTGGGGCGCGCCGAAACTGACGCCGTGCTCGGCGAGCTTTTGCGCCTCCTCGGTCACGGCCGCGACGTGCAGCAGGGCCTTGGAGGGAATGCAGCCGACGTTGAGGCACACCCCGCCGAGCGTCGCGTAGCGCTCGATGAGCACCGTCTTCTTGCCGAGATCGGCGGCGCGAAACGCCGCCGAGTAGCCGCCGGGGCCGGCGCCGAGCACCAGCACTTCGCATTCGCCATCGACCTTGCCGGTATAGGTCGCCGCGCCCGGAAGCGGCCCGGTGCGTGGCGGCGGTGGCGGTTCGGCCGCGTGCACCTCGAACTTCGGCGCGGGGGCCGTCTCGGCCTTGGGCACGGGTGGGGCGGGGGTGGGTGCTGGTGCGGTGTCGGAGGTCTCCAGCAGCAGGATCAGGGCTCCCTGCGAGACCTTGTCGCCGACCTTGAGCTTGACCTCTTTCACCTGGCCGGCGGCCGGGGACGG
>DASPRK010000125.1:0-11915 GCA_035624495.1 Methylomirabilis sp. (SeqCode)
GCCGACCATCCGCAAACGGAGATCGTGACGATCGACGCCTATCACTGGCCGCTCACGGAAAAACCGGAACAGGTGCGCACGACGATCGAGCGATGGTGCGAGCGGCTGCCGCCGTGAATTTATCTGGGCTCGCCGGACCAGTTGTACCCGCGCACGACGCCCTGCCGGTCGAACTTGATCTGCAGGATTTTCAGGCGCGCATCGGTCATATCAGGCAGCTGGCCTTCGCCATGATAATAAGTCCACTCTTCGTAGCGTTCGCCATTGGTGTCGACAACGAAGCCGATGCCTCGGGGCGCGCCTAACCAGCTGCGCACCTGCGCCTGCGTGGTCACGCCTCGCTGCACCTTGGACTCGAAGGCGCTCAGTTCGAAGTCCCTCCCGACCTGAACGGTGCTGCACGCGCCCTGCATGGCTGCCAGCAGCGCGATCGCGAACAGCGCAACGCGGGCACGAGATCTGACCATCATATTGATTTCCTCCTGACGATCACACATTTCGCGAGACTAACGATTCCTCGACCTCAGTACACCTGACGTGCGACCATCCCGGCGGATGGACGGATGAAAGGCATGACGGGCTCAAGCCAGCAGCACCGCCACGACACCGGTAATGAAAATACCATCGAAGGTGCCGGCGCCGCCGATGGAGGCGAAGGGCGTGCCGAGTTTGCGGATGTCGGGTATCCGCAGCAGGTCGGCGCCGATGATCACGCCGAGCGTCCCGGAGATATACGCCAGCGCCGCGCTGTGCTCGCTGTCCAGCAACAAGGCCAGGATCGCGGCGATCACGGGCGGAACGAACATCGGCATGCCGATGCCGATCCCCGGCATCGGGCGGCTGATCAGGCGGCTCACGACGGCAATCATGGCAATGGCGAACAATACCGGCCCCCACGGCAACGGTTCGCGCGCCAGGAGATAGATGGAAAAAGCGGCCGGGATCAGACAACCGCCGACATTGACCGCCACCAGCGTCTTCCCGTGAAACTCGCGCGCCTGCTGGCGCAGCAGCCGGCGCAGCGCCGGCGGCACGGCCGGCGGCAACGGCGCGGATTCGGCGGACATGCTGAAAAGCGGCAGATTGACGGCGCTGCCGAAAAGTGAGGCGAACAACAGCAGGAACGCCGAGTGTGGCGTCAGCCCGAGCTTGTCAAATGCGATCGTCAGCGCACCGAGCTGGACGATCGCCAGCAACAAGCCGAGGGTGACGATGAAAACCAGCAACGGCAGCGGTGAATACGGCAGGCGCACGCTTCTCGTCTCCTTCGACGTGAAATCCGCGCCGCGGGCTCACCGCATCGCCCGGCGCGACGTCAGGGCTGTATCGCGACGAACAGTTTCTGGCCGTTGCGGTTGATCAACAGCAGCAAATTGCCCTTCTTCGGCAGCTTGGCGGTCAGGCGCTTGAACTCGGCGATGTTGCGCACCGCGTGACGGTTGATTTCGAGAATCACGTCGCCTTCCTGCAGGCCGGCGGCCTCGGCGGCGCTGCCGGATTCCACGCCGGTGATCACCACGCCGGCGGTGCCACTCGGCAGGCCCAACTGGCGCGCGATGTCGGGTGTCAGGTTGCGTACCTCGACGCCGGCAAGCGCGGTGTCCTCGCCGTCGCCCTGGGCGGATTCGCTCTCCGGCTGCCCCATTTCCTTGGGCTGCTCGACGATTTTGATCTCGACCGTGACGGACTTCTTTTCGCGCAGTAATCCGACCTTGACCGTGGCTCCGATGGGCGTTTGTGCCACGGCGTTGCGCAGCATGCTCGGGTTCTCGACCTCGTGGCCGTTATAGGTCGTGATGACGTCACCGCTCTTGATTCCGCCGGCGGCGGCCGGGCTGTCGGCCATCACTTCGCTCACCAGCGCGCCCTTGGCCTCCTTCATGCCGAAGTGTTGCGCGAGATCGGGCGTCACTTCCTGGATCGACACGCCGAGATAGCCGCGCACCACCTTGCCGGTCTTGATCAGGCTGTCCATGACCGAGCGCGCCATGTTGCTCGGGACCGCGAAGCCGATGCCCATGTAGCCGCCGGAGCGCGAGAAGATCGCGGTATTTATGCCGATCAGCTGGCCGCGCGCGTTGACCAGCGCGCCGCCGGAATTACCGGGGTTGATCGCGGCGTCGGTCTGGATGAAATCCTCGTAATCGGCGATGCCGACATTGGCGCGCCCGACGGCGCTGACAATGCCCATCGTAACGGTCTGATTGAGCCCGAAGGGATTGCCGATCGCAAGCGCGTATTCACCCACCTCGAGCTTGTCCGAATCGCCCCACGGAATCGTGGGCAGATTCTTGGCGTTGATCTTGACCACGGCGATGTCGGTCTTGGGATCGGTGCCGATGACCTTGCCGGTGAATTCGCGCTTGTCGTTGAGCAGCACCTTGATCTGGTCGGCCTTGGCGATGACGTGGTTGTTCGTCACGATGTAGCCGTCGGATGACACGATCACGCCGGAGCCGAGACTGTTTTCGCGGCGCTCGCGCGGGATCCGGAAATGGTGGTAAAAATCGTCGCCGAAAAATTGACGGAAGAAGGGATCGTCCGGAATCGGCGACTGCATCGACTGGCTGTCCTGCTTGATCACGCGCGTGGTCGAAATGTTCACCACCGCCGGCATCACCGCCTTGACCACGGGGACGAAATTGGCCGGCGTGGGGCCGGTGATCGGCGCCGGCGCGGTCATCGTCGCATTGGTGTCGGCGGCGGCCGCGGTGCCGGCCTGCGGCGGCCAATCGAGGCGCGAGCTGAAGACGATACCGACGATGATGCCGGTGACCAGAAAAACACCGGCGATAATGCCGGCTTTGAAAGAACGACGGTCCAATGACATAAGGCTCCTCCCGGAGCGGGCTATTTTATAACACCATGGATAGTTGAAACATGAAAAAGTTCAGCCGGTTGCAGCGCCTCCGTCCCGTGGCGAAGGGCGACTCCCTTCCGAGGCGAAGCTCCTTCGAAGGGAGGACGCCGGGCTGCCACAGCAGACGAAGTTCATTGAGTCGCACCGGCTGCCACCGCCGAAAGAGCTTGCGCCTCGGGCGGTGGCAGCCCCTTCGGACGGAGGCGCAAGACCGCCACAGGCGGGAGCGCCAACTATAAGCCGCTCGCCCGTCACCTCGGAAGCAGCTGTTTCCTCGCACGGTGGCAGCCGTCAGACGACCCCGGCTTTCTTTTCGGCCCTGCGTTTCTTGCGGAAAACCAGCTCGTCGCCGGCGACGTCGACCTCGATGACATCCTTGGGACCGAACTTGCCGGCGAGGATTTCCTGCGCCAGAGGATTTTCCACGCGCTGCTGGATGGCGCGCTTGAGCGGGCGGGCGCCGAACACCGGGTCGAAGCCGGCGGAAGCGAGCTTGTCGAGCGCGCGCGGCGTCAGCTCCAGATCCATCTCGCGCGCCCGCACGCGGTCGCGCAAATACTGGACCTGCAGCTCGGCGATGCGTTGCAGCTGATCGCGTCCGAGCGGATGGAACACCACGATGTCGTCGATACGATTGATGAACTCGGGACGGAAGTGGCCGGCCACGATGTCCATGACCGCGCGTTTCATCTTGTCGTAATTCTCTTCCCCCGCGAGCTCCTGGATCACGGTCGAGCCGAGGTTCGAGGTCATGACGATGACGGTGTTGCGGAAATCCACGGTGCGGCCCTGACCGTCGGTGAGGCGGCCGTCGTCCAGCACCTGCAGCAGCACGTTGAACACGTCCGGGTGCGCCTTCTCGACTTCGTCGAGCAGGATCACCGAGTACGGCTTGCGGCGCACCTGTTCGGTCAGCTGGCCGCCCTCCTCGTAACCCACGTAGCCGGGCGGCGCGCCGATCAACCGCGCGACCGTGTGCTTTTCCATGTATTCCGACATGTCGACGCGCACCATGGCCTCGTCGCTGTCGAACAGAAACTGGGCGAGCGCCTTGGTCAGCTCGGTCTTGCCGACGCCGGTGGGCCCGAGGAACAGGAACGAGCCGTAGGGACGACGCGGGTCGGACAGCCCGGCGCGCGAGCGACGAATGGCGTTCGACACCACGCGGATCGCCTCGTCCTGGCCGACGACGCGGCCGTGCAGCGCCTCTTCCATGCGCAGCAGCTTGTCGCGCTCGCCTTCCATCATCTTCGACACCGGAATGCCGGTCCAGCGCGACACCACCTCGGCGATCTCGTTCTCGGTCACGGAATTGCGCAGCAGCTTGCGTTCCTGGCCCTCGGCGGCCTGCGCCGCGGCAAGTTGCTTTTCCAGTTCGGGAATGCGTCCGTATTGCAGCTCCGACATGCGCGCCAGATCGCCGGCACGGCGCGCCGTTTCGAATTCCAGACGCGCGCGGTCGAGCGCTTCCTTGATATGCGCGGCACCGTGTACCTGCGCCTTCTCCGCCTTCCAGACTTCCTCCAGGTCGGAGTACTCCTTCTCCAGTTTCGCGATTTCGCCTTCGAGCGCGGTCAGGCGTTTCTTGGAGGCCTCGTCGGCTTCCTTCTTGAGCGCCTCGCGCTCGATCTTGAGTTGAATCAACTTGCGGCCGAGCCGGTCCATGGACTCGGGCTTCGAGTCGATCTCCATGCGGATGCGCGAAGCCGCCTCGTCGATCAGGTCGATGGCCTTGTCCGGCAACTGGCGGTCGGTGATGTAGCGGTGCGACAGGGTGGCCGCGGCCACGATCGCCGGGTCGGTGATGTCGACGCCGTGATGCACCTCGTATTTTTCCTTCAGGCCGCGCAGGATCGCGATGGTGTCCTCGACCGTTGGCTCGTCGACCAGCACCTTCTGGAAGCGCCGCTCGAGCGCCGCGTCCTTCTCGACGTATTTGCGGTACTCGTCGAGCGTGGTGGCGCCGATGCAGTGCAACTCGCCGCGCGCCAGCGCGGGCTTCAACATGTTGCCGGCGTCCATGGCGCCCTCGGCCTTGCCGGCTCCGACCATCGTATGCAGCTCGTCGATGAACAGAATGATGCGACCTTCCTGCTTGGCGAGATCCTTGAGCACCGCCTTCAGGCGTTCCTCGAACTCGCCGCGGAATTTGGCGCCGGCGATCAGCGCGCCCATGTCGAGCGCGAGCACGCGGCGGTTCTTGAGACCCTCCGGCACTTCGGCGTTCACGATGCGCTGGGCCAGCCCTTCCACGATCGCGGTCTTGCCCACGCCCGGTTCGCCGATCAGCACCGGATTGTTCTTGGTGCGGCGTTGCAGGATCTGAATGCAGCGGCGGATCTCCTCATCGCGTCCGATGACCGGATCGAGCTTGCCCTGCTCGGCGCGCTCGGTGAGATCGATGGTGTATTTTTCCAGTGCCTGGCGTCCCTCTTCCGCGGACGCGTCCTCGACCTTCTGCCCGCCGCGCACGGCCTCGATGGCTTTCTCGACGCCGTTCTTCGAGACGCCAGCCTCCTTCAGCAGGCGGCCGAGCTCGCCCTTGTCCTCGAGCGCCGCGAGCACGAACAGCTCGCTGGAAATATATTGATCGCCGCGCTTCTGCGCGTACTTGTCGGTGAGATTGAGCAGCTTCGCCAGGTCGTTCGAAACGTGGACCTCACCGCCGGCACCCTCGACCGTGGGCAGGCGGTCGAGCGCCTGGGACAGCCGGGTGCGCAGGGCGTTGGCGTTGACGTCGGATTTGGTGAGGAGGCTGCGCGTGCCGCCGCCTTCCTGGTCGAGCAGCGCCGCCATCAGGTGTACCGGTTCGATAAACTGATGATCGCGCCCAAGCGCGAGACTCTGCGCCGAGGCCAAGGCTTGCTGGAATTTGGTGGTCAACTTGTCCATACGCATGAAGGTATGACTCCTCAGAATGTTCAATTCGTGCCGGCTTGTAACTGGGGGGATGACCTCCTCATTTCAAGGGCAATTCGCGGATTTTGCGCCTAACCGGCGTCTCCCGTCGAGCGGGACCGGCGCGGCCGGTGCGGATTTTTATCGGGTGGATGCGTCGCCAGCATGTCCCACAGGCTCTCGAGGCAATGCTCGGTGGTCCGGTCATGACAGCGCAACGGCGCGAAGCTGCGCACCTGCGCGCGGCTCGGGACAAAAACCGCCGCCACCGTCAGTCCCTGCCCGCGCACGCCGTCGACCCGCACCGGGTAAATCGGCGCGCCGGTCATTTGCGCCAGTAGCGCAATGCCACGCTTCAGCGGCGTGGGCGCATGGTGATCCAGATGGATGCGCCCGTGCGGAAACAGCACCACCACCTCGCCGCGTTCCAGCGCCGAACGTGCCAGCACCAGGGCCGCGCGCGGGTTGCGCGTGCGTGCAACCGGGATGCAACCCACGGCCTGGAACAGCCACTTGAGCCACCAGCGGTCGTATTCTTCGCGCGCGATCAGAAACCGCAGCGGGCGCGGGCTCGCGGCAATGAGCAGCAACGGATCGAGGCCGGAGACGTGATTCGACGCCACCAACACGCCGCCGTTTGCCGGAAGTGGCAGCGCCTCATGGCGCAGACGATGGAACCGGTGGCAGAAAATCCGGTTCAGACCGTCGAGCCGGTTGAGCCAGGGGCGTCCCCAGTCCGCCACCTGGGCGCGCTCGCAACGGCCGATGACCCAGCGCCAAGCCCATAGCGCCGTGACTAAGACCAGCGCCAGGGCGGCCGGCCATCGCCATGCTTCAGACACTGTCATCACGTCTCCGTACCGGTTCTGGCGAATAGCGCGTGGATGCGCCACAATGAAACCAAGAGCAAAGTCCGTTCCAGTAATTCCAGATAAGACAATAATAATGCAGAAAACGTCGACTCACCGCCGGGAACAGCGCGCTTGGTATTTCTACGACTGGGCGAACTCCGCCTTTCCCACCACCGTCCTGACCGTTTTCATCGGTCCTTACCTCACCACGATCGCCAAGGCCGCGGCGGACGCCGACGGTTTCCTGCATCTCCTGGGCCTCAGAATTTCGGCGGAATCGTTCTACCCTTACATGGTTTCCCTGGCCGTGCTGCTGCAGGTGATTTTCCTCCCGCTGCTGGGCGCGATCGCCGATTACTCGCATTTCAAGAAACGCATGCTGGCGCTGTTCGCCTACATGGGCGCTTTCGCCACCATGGCGATGTACTTCATGCAGGGGACCGATTATCTGTTCGGTGGCGTGCTGTTTCTCGTCGCCAATCTGAGCTTCGGCGCCTCCGTCGTTTTCTATAACGCCTTCCTGGTTGACATCGCCCTGCCCGAGGAACGCGATCGGGTCTCGTCCATGGGCTGGGCCATGGGCTATATCGGTGGCGGTCTGCTGCTGGCGCTGAATCTCCTGCTGTTCGCCAAGGCATCCGATTGGGGAATCGGCGTCGCCCAGGCGGTGCGCATCAATCTCGCCTCCGCCGGCGTGTGGTGGGCAGTCTTCACGGTCATTCCCCTGCTGGCCTTGAAGCGGCGCAAACCCATCAGACATCTGCCACCCGGCGAGCACTTCCTGACGGTCGGGCTGAAACAGCTGCGTCGCACCCTAGGGAATGTCCGCGCGCATCCCCATGCGCTGATTTTTCTCCTCGCCTTCCTGATTTACAACGATGGCATCCAGACGGTCATCTCGCTCGCGTCGGTGTTCGGCCAAGAAGAGCTCGGATTGAGCATGACCACCCTTACCACCGTTATCCTGATGGTTCAGTTCGTCGGCTTCTTCGGCAACGTCCTGTTCAACTATATTGCCCGGGCGATCACGGCCAAACGTGCCATCATCGCCAGTCTGGTGATATGGATCGGCACCCTGGTCTATGCCTACGCCTTTCTGAAAACCACCCTCGATTTCTATTGGATGGCCGCCGCCATCGCCATCGTGCTAGGAGGAAGTCAGGCACTCAGTCGTTCAGTGTACTCCCTGATGATTCCCAAGGGTCAGGAATCGGAGTATTTCGGACTCTATGAAATCAGCGATAAGGGAACAAGCTGGCTCGGACCGCTGCTCTTCGGCCTGGCGCTGCAATATACCGGCAGTTACCGCGTCGCCATCTTATCGCTTATCGTTTTCTTCATTGTCGGCTTGCTGCTGCTGTTCAAGGTGAACGTCCGCGAAGGAGCCTTGGAGGCGGGCGATCACCATCCATAGAAATCGAAATTCGTCGACCGCCGATCACCTGGCGTCACGACGGCACCTCAGGTTTTGACGGCAAAGACCTTGGCTGGAACGCGAGCCTGGGCTGCCACGAAATCGTGCACGATTTGCAAGACCTCGGCGCAATACGTGTGGTTCACGCGGTAATAGACTTCCTTTCCCCGCTTTTCGCAGGTCAGCAACTCGGCGTTGCGCAGCACCTTCAGATGATGCGAAATCGCCGGGCGACTGATCTTGAACAGACGGGCGATCTCGTTGACGCAGATCTCTTCCCCCGGCTCGAACATCAGCAGGATCTGTTGCCGGGTGGTGTCGCCGAGGGCGGCAAAGAAACGGGTAAAGCGTTCCCAGCCCTCGGGCAGATGATTGGCAAACTCGGACTTCATGCGTTACTGCGAAACAGATGCATTACCAATACGAACAGGCTGTTGAAGCGTGCCTCAGCATAGCGCAACCGAACTACAAGTCAATATATTCGAACGTGATGTTTTACTGATATTGCTCTGTCTCGCTCCAAGGCTCTTCGTTAGACTCGCGCACACAAGAATCCGGAAACACCGACCGAACCCGTGGAAGTCCATGTCTTTTTCCTGACGCTGCTCACGATCCTGTTGACCGCACGCCTGCTCGGCGAATTCGCGGCGCGAGTGGGTATCCCGCCCCATCGGGGAGGCGGCGGGCGTGCTGCTCGGCCTGCTATACAAAATCTCCAAGGGTGGCGGCATCAGTTTCGTGGATACCGGCCAAATATTGGTTTTCCTCGTGCTGTTCATGGTGCTGGCGCCGGTCACCGCCAGAGGCATAGCGGAGATCATCAAACGCCTCGAAAAAGCGAGCCAGATGTCCGGCCTTATCCCCACCACCTTGGTCTCGCTGGTGCTGTTCTTCGCCTGGCTCGCTCATGTCGTCGGTGCGCCGGAACTGCTCGGCGGATTCGCCGCCGGGTTCGCGCTGTCGCGGCGGTTCTTCTTTCCCATGGGAATCGCGACCCGCGCCGACCCCGAGTTCGCGCACCGGATGGAAATCCAGATGCGCCCTATCATCCATCTATTTCACGCCCATCTTCTTCGTGACGGTAGGGCTGTCGCTCAATTTCCAGGTGATCGACTGGTCGTCTGGTTTCATCTGGCTGTTTTCGCTGACGCTGACGGTCCTGGCCGTGGCGGCAAAATTGCTCAGCGGCTTTCTGATCCGGGGGAACGGCTACACCCGATTCGCCATCGGCCTGGCCATGGTGCCGCGCGGCGAGGTCGGCCTGATTTTCGCCGAGCTCGGGCGTACCTCTGGGATTTTCAGCAACGAGGTCAATACCGCGATGGTCATCGTCATCGCGCTGACCACGCTGCTGCCACCGTTTGCCATGAAATGGCTGTACCGGCGTTTCCGGAAGCAATTGCCGCCGGCGCATGGCTAGATCCGCACTCACGGTTATAATGCTCGCGACAAATAACCTCGAACGATAACTCAAACAGGACGCAATCCCTTGCATGCCACCCTGGATCTGACCGGAACCACGCTTGGCCTCTTCGCCGTCGCCACTTTTGTGGTGGCGTATGCCACCGTGATCAGCGAGGAATTTTTGCACCTACGAAAATCCAAACCGGTCATCATCGCCGCCGGCGTCATCTGGATTCTGGTCGGTTTCGCCTATTCGCTGCGCGGCGACACGGCTATCGCGGCGCGCGAGCTGCGCGCCAACTTTATCGAATACGCGGAACTCATGCTGTTCCTGCTATCGGCGATGACCTACATCAACACGATGGAGGAGCGCAATGTTTTCCGCGCGCTGCGCTCGTGGATGATCTCCTCCGGGTTTTCGCTGCGCACCGTTTACAGGCTCGCCGGGCTCTTGGCGTTTCTCATTTCACCGTTCGCGGACAACCTGACCACCGCCCTGCTCATGGCGGCGGTGGTGCTGGCGGTGGCGGGCGACAACAAAAAATTCGTCACCGTTTCCTGCATCAGCATCGTCGTCGGCGCCAACGCCGGCGGCGCCTTCAGCCCCTTCGGCGACATCACCACGCTGATGGTCTGGCAAAAAGGCGTGCTGCGGTTCGGCGAATTCTTCGCGCTGTTCGTGCCCGCGGCGGTCAACTGGCTGGTGCCGGCGGCGCTGATGTCCTTCGCCGTCCCGCGGGTCAAGCCCAAGCCCCACGCCGAACACTTCCGCGTCAAGCGCGGCGGTTACGTCGTGGTCGCGCTTTTCCTGCTGACCATCGCACTCACGGTATCGCTATATCACTATCTGTATCTGCCGCCGTTCCTCGGCATGATGACGGGACTGGGAGTGCTCACAGTCCACGGTTACTTTCTCCGCCGCGACGAGGTCAAGCGACATACCGCGACCTATCCGGAACGCATACCGGATCAATTCAAGCCCGCGACCAAGCCGTTCGACATCTTCATCAGCATCAAGCGCGTGGAATGGGACACGCTCATGTTTTTCTACGGCGTGGTGCTGTGCGTCGGCGGCCTGAGCACGCTGGGCTACCTGTCGCTGCTCTCCCATTCGCTGTACCAGGGCCTCGGCGCCTCCGAGGCCAACGTGCTGATCGGCATCGCCTCGGCGGTGATCGACAACATCCCCATCATGTACGCCGTGCTTAGCATGAACCCCGGCATGCCTGACGGTCAGTGGATGCTCGTTACCATGACCGCCGGCGTCGGCGGCTCGTTGCTGTCGATCGGCTCGGCCGCCGGCGTCGGGCTCATGGGCCAGGCGCGCGGCGTGTACACCTTTTTCGCGCATCTCAAGTGGACTTGGGCGGTCGCGCTCGGCTATGCCGCGAGCATTTGGGTGCACTTTATAATCAATCGCGGAATGTTCTGATGCCAGCGCCGAATCTTCCCGACGACGTCGCGGACACCGTACGCCGCGCGCTCGCCGAGGACATCGGCAGCGGTGACCTGACGGCGGCGCTGATTCCCGCCGAAGCCCGGGCACAGGCGCAGGTTATCACCCGCGAGGACGCCGTGCTCTGCGGAGCCGCGTGGTTCGACGAGGTCTTCCGCCAGATGGACCTGCACATCCGCGTTGCCTGGCGCGCCCGCGACGGCGAGGGGATTTCCGCCGGCCAGGTGCTGTGCACGCTCGACGGTTCCGCGCGCGGGATACTGACGGGCGAGCGCACCGCGCTCAATTTTCTCCAGCTCCTCTCTGCCACCGCCACGCGCACCTGCCGCTACGTCGAGGCCATCCGCGGCACTCGCGTCGCGATCCTCGACACGCGCAAGACGATGCCGGGGTTGCGCCGCGCGCAGAAATACGCGGTCGCCTGCGGCGGCGGGAAAAATCACCGCGTGGGCCTGTACGACGCCATTCTGATCAAGGAAAACCACATTACCGCGGCCGGCTCCATCACGGCGGCGCTGCGGGCCGCGCGCGCCGCAGCGCCGTCCGGCACGATGATCGAGATCGAAGTGGAGAATCTGGATCAGCTGCGCGAGGCGCTGGCCGCCGGCGCGGAGCATCTGCTGCTCGACAACTTCCGCCTCGACGCGCTGCTGGCCGCGGTCGCGGAAGCCCGCGGCCGCGCCAAACTCGAGGCCTCCGGCGGGATCACGCTCGACAATATCCGCGCCGTCGCCGACACCGGCGTGGATTACATTTCCGTCGGCGAGTTGACCAAGAGCATCAAGGCGGTGGACTTGTCCCTGCGTTTTGCGCCGCACGCCTGAAGCCGGTGCCGCCGCGCCCGCGCTCAACTCAGCTCGATGGGTCGGGCGGCGCGGACAGAACCTGTTTCAGCCACGCGACGAAACGATCGCGGTAGCCCTGACGCTGGAACGCCTGGATATGCCCGCCGCCAGGCACGATCCATAGCTGTTTCGGTTCCCGCGCCAGCTCGAACAGGCGCTTGGCGTGCGCGACCGGCACGATCGGATC
>DASPRK010000142.1:0-36522 GCA_035624495.1 Methylomirabilis sp. (SeqCode)
GCTGCTGGGGCAGTCGCCGGTGAGCGGCGGCGAGATCCGCGTTTTCGGGCTGCCGATTCCGCCGGCCGGGCGCGCGGTGCGCGCACGCACCGGCGTGGTGCCGCAGGCGGACAACCTCGACCCCGATTTCACCGTCGCGGAGAACCTGCGCGTCTACGGCCGCTATTTCGGCATTCCGGCGAAGACGCTGGATGTGCGCATCCGCGAGCTGCTGGCGTTCGTCGATCTCACCGATCGCGCCGACGCGCGCATCGCCACGCTGTCCGGCGGCATGAAGCGGCGGCTGACGATCGCGCGCGCGCTCGTCAACGCCCCCGAGCTGGTGGTGCTGGACGAACCGACCACCGGTCTCGACCCGCAGGCGCGGCACATGATCTGGGGGCGGTTGCGCGACCTGCGCCAGTCCGGCAAGACGCTGCTGCTCACGACGCACTACATGGAAGAGGCCGAGCGCCTTTGCGATGAGCTGATCATCATGGACCAGGGGCGGATTCTGGAACAGGGCACCCCGGCGGCGCTGGTCCGGAAACACGCGGAACCGGAGGTGATCGAGGTGCGCGGCGAGGAAAAGCTCGCGCGCCAGGCGCTGGCGTCCGCCGGCGAGGGGCGCTTCGAGGCGGTGGGCGATACCTACTATTACTACACGCGCGACGCGCGCGCCGTGGTCAAGCAGTTGGAAGGCATGCCGGGGCTCACGTTCCTGCACCGGCCGGCGAATCTGGAGGACGTGTTCCTGAAACTCACCGGAAGGGAGTTGCGGGAGTGAAGAAATAATGTGTGAATCTGTTTTCAAAACCTGGATGCCCGCCTTCGCGGGCATGACAGTCAAACTGGGGATCCGCTGACGCCCGCCCTCGAATGGGGTAGTCAGGGGCGGGTATGGCAGCAGATAAGTTTTGACCATGGCGATTCTTTTGCTTCCGCGCTTTCAGGACGCCGCGCTCGCGGTGTGGCGGCGCAACACGCTGGTGTGGCGCAAGCTCATGCTGCCGAGCATCCTCATCAATTTCGGCGAGCCGTTCCTGTATCTGCTCGGCCTCGGCTACGGCCTCGGGATGTTCATCGGCGAGATGATGCACATGCCCTACCTCACGTTCCTCGCCTCCGGCATCCTTGCCTCGTCGTCGATGAATACCGCGAGCTTCGAGGCGATGTTCTCGGTGTACACGCGCATGATCCCGCAAAAGACTTATGACGCGATCCTCGCCACGCCGCTGGAAGTGCAGGACATCCTCGCGGGCGAGATGCTGTGGTGCGCCACCAAGTGCGTCATCAGCGGCACCGCGATCCTGGCGGTCGCGGCGGCGCTCGGCGGCGTGCACACCTGGCACGCGCTGTGGGTGCCGCCGGTGCTGTTCCTGATCGGCCTGTGCTTCTCGGGCCTGGGCCTGATCATGAGCGCGCTCGCGCCGGGCTATGACTTCTTCAACTATTACGTCACGCTGGTGCTGACGCCGATGTTCATTCTCTCGGGCGTGTTCTATCCGGTGACGTCGCTGCCGGCAGTGCTGCAGTCGATCGTGCACCTGCTGCCGCTGGCGCATGCGGTGGACCTGATCCGGCCGCTGGTGGCGGGACTGCCGCTTTCGAACGTGCCGCTGCATCTGGCGGTGCTCGTGAGTTACGGCGTGGCGGGTTATCTGATCGCGGTACGACTGGCCCGGCGGCGGTTGCTGGTGTGAAGTGCCAGTCATGCAGCGCCGAATCGCCGGGTTTCACGAGGACGAGCACGGCGACTGGGTCGCGGACCTGCAATGCGGCCACGGCCAGCACATGCGTCACAGCCCGCCTTGGACCAACCCCCGTGGGGAACGTCGGCCGAAGGCCGCACGCGCCACGTGGGACAATGGGTGCGCTGCAAGCGGTTCGACGAGGAGCAACAACAGCAATAGATGGTGCGCAATGCGATGCATTGCGCGATTGCAAAAGGCCTGGACCCCCGCCTTCGCGGGGGTGACAACCTCTTAAAATTACGGAAAGCGCCTATGCCTTATGCCGATATCTCCGATCTGCCGGCGTCGGTGCGGAGTCACCTGCCGACGCACGCGCAGGAGATCTACCTGGCGGCGTTCAACAACGCCTGGGAGGAATACGCGCACCGCGCCGACCGCGAGATCGTGGCGCACAAGGTCGCGTGGGCGGCGGTGAAAAAGCAATATGAAAAAATCGGAAAGGAATGGGTGCCGAAATAATCCCCTGACCCCGCGTAGTGCCGCGGCCCTCAGTAAACACTTGGCACGTCCCGTGTGCCAAGTGCCTTCGGTCAGGCGGCGCATAGATTGGCCGCGACCGTCCTGCGGGCGAAAACCGCCACAGCGACTCTGCGCCGGGGTCGCCTACCCCGGCTATCGCGGGCTCTTCGCCAGCGCTTCGCTTTCCCTGGCTCATCATCGGTCGTCTCCCGCGCCATGCGTGGCGCGGGAAGAAACTATAATATGCCCTGAACCGCCATGGACATCCGCAGCGAAATCCCGGCACGCGACATCGAGCGCTTTTTTTCCAAAGCGCTGGAATTTTCGGCCTCCGCGCGATCGCTGATCCTGTCGCAGCTGGCGGTCGGCTTCGAGGTGAAACGCAAGGCCGACAAAAGCTTCGTCACCAGCGCCGATCTGCGGGTGGAGGAATACCTGCGCGAACTGATCCGGCGGCAATTCACCGGGCACGGCGTGATCGGCGAGGAGTTCCCGCCGTCGAATCCGGGCGCGGCGTTTCAGTGGGTCATGGACCCGATCGACGGCACCGAGGACTTCGTGCACCACGTATCGACCTTCGGCAGCATCCTGGCGCTGCACTATCGCGGCTTGCCGCTGCTGGGCGTGATCGACCACCCGGCGCTCGACTTGCGCGTGAGCGCGGCCTTCGGCCTGGGCACGCGCAAGAACGGCGAGCGCGTGATTCTCACCGATCTCGACCCCACCGCCATCGACGGATCCGAGCGCGTGACACTGTCGGCGCGCGCCAACTTCATCAAGCACCGCGACGACGGGGCGCTGTTCGACGCCGTGGTGCGGGCGCATCCGAACCACCGCATCTATCGCAGCTGCTACGCCCACAGCCTCGCCGCCATCGGCGCGGTCGATGCCGCCATCGATTACGGGGAGGCGATCTGGGACATCGCCGCGAGCCAGATTCTCTTAGAAGAAGCCGGCGGCAAGTTCACGATCGTGCGCGAATGGGACACCGCCGCAGGACGCCTGTACGGCGTCATGATGGGCAAACCTGCCGCGGTCGACCGGCTGGCAAGAATTTTCAACCAGTAGTGCAACCGCCATTTTTTTATCGCAACATATTGTTATTTTTGTCGCCTGCGGGTAAATTAGCGTCCCAACAAGGATGTTAAAAAACCCCGAACCCCACTAGGAGTGCATTATTGGCTGTCGGCGAACGCCTCTCCGTCGACTCGGTCGACCCCGGGCTGATGCGCGCACTGGCGCGACACCTGGAGCATCTCGTAAGCCACCCGGATGGCGGCGAGTTGCATCAATTGATAGAAGACGCCGTCCTGTATTGCCACGAAAACAACTACGTTAACGGCACCTGCGTCACTTACCTGCATAATCAATTGCTGGCGTACACCCGCGATCACGGCCACCCGGCGCCGATGCGCCTGCGGGCGCGCCTGATCCAGCAACATCTGGCGCTGTATCTGCCCAAGCCCGGGATTGGCGCCGCGCTCAAGACCGCCGAACCGGTCCCGGCCCGCGCGGCGCCCGCCTCCAAAGCATCCGCAGCGGCTGCCGCGGCCAAGAACGCATCGAAACCACGCCCGTCCCAAAACACCAAGACCAACCCGACGGAGAAGCCCACTGCCATGGAAAGTTCAGCAACGCCCGAATCGAAGCCGGCGGCCGCGCCAGAAACGCCGCGCCGCGCCGATCCCGACGCGACCCAGAACCTGAACGACCTGAAGCAGATGCTGGCGAAGGGCATGGACGAACTGTTGCACGAGCGCGAGGCGCTGGCGCGCCAGCTCGCCGACGCCACCAGCTACCTCAAGATGATCGAGGCCGAGCGCGAGCAATTGCGCGAGGAACTGAACAAGGCCAGGAAGCGCGCCCGCGCTGGCGACAAACCGGCAAAGAAGGCGCTCGGCCTGCCCAAGCGCGACGTGTTGCTGCGCCAGATCGAAGCCGAGGTCGAGCGCGTCAAGCGCCACGGCGATCCGCTGGCGCTGGCGCTGATCGACGTCGAGAACCTGGAGACGCTCATCGAGGAACACGGGCCGGACGCGGCCAACGCGGTGCTCAACCAGTACACCAGCGAAGTGCTGGGCCGGTTCCGCAGCTACGACCTGGTGGCGCGCTACGACAAGAACGAGTTCGCGGTGCTGCTGCCCAACACTGGCAAGGACAACGCCCTGCGCGCGCTCGAAAAAGTCCGCAAGCGGGTTAAAGAATCCCACTTCGGCCTCAAGGGCAAGAACTACCCGCTGCCGGGCTTTGGCGGCGTGCTCACGTTCTACTCGCCCGGCGAGGAGCCGCACCAGATGCTGCACCGCGCCGACGAGGCGCTGGTCAACCTCAAGCTGCGCGGCCAGCGTGAGCTCGTCGTCCTCTAGGGAAGCGCCGAATGATTCTCCCGTTTGCCCTGAGTTTGTCCAAGGGTGAACGGGAAGTCGATTCGTAGATTGCAGGCGATTCGTCTCTTCGTGATTCGACAGACTCGCCACGAACGGACTTGACCGGACCTTCCCGAGCCAATCCCCCAATCCCGGCGCAGGTATCGAGACGGCGGGTCGGCGGCGCCCGGGAATAGCGTTTTTCCTGAACGTTCAACGCCGGCGGCGGTCAACACCGGTATCGAGGGCACGCACACAGGGGGCATCATGGAAAAAGCCACGTTTGGCGCCGGCTGCTTCTGGGGTGTGGAGGCGGCGTTCCGGGAAATCCCCGGCGTCATGGCGACCATGGTCGGTTACAGCGGCGGCAAAACTGCGAACCCGACTTACGCCGACGTCTGTAGCGACACCACCGGCCACGCCGAGGTGGTGCAAGTCAGCTACGATCCGGCGCAGGTGAATTTTGAGCAGTTACTCGACGTGTTCTGGAAAATCCACGACCCGACCACGCCCAACCGCCAGGGGGCGGACGTCGGCAGCCAGTACCGCTCGGTGATTTTCTGTCACACCGCGGCGCAGGAAGCGGCGGCGCGTACTGCCAAAGCGAAACTGGAAAAATCCGGCCGCTTCCACCAGCCGGTCGTGACCGAGATCGTCCCGGCCGCGCCGTTCTACAAGGCCGAGGATTACCATCAGCGCTACCTCGAGAAACGCGGCCAGACGAAACGGCACGGCTGAAAATATCCGGCGTGGCAAAACAAAACCCCGCGGGCGCGGGGTTTCGAATTGCAACAATCGCGAATGCGAGCGTCACACGGCTTCTTCTTGCTCCGCAACCGGACGGGTTTCTTTTTCCGGTTCGGGGCGAGGAGCGGACTTCGCCTTGTCGATGATCTTGTCCGCTTCCTTCTTGGCCTTTTGGAGGGCTTCGGTCACCTGCTCACGCTCGATCCATTTCTCGTAGCACATGAGGTACCTCCTTCCGTGCTTCGGTGCAGCGCATGTACATCCATGCACCGGTTACGTTACGCCGGTAACGGAAAATTACAATTAAAAAATTTTTATATTCGAATCCGCTGGCCGGGAGTTTTTCAAAATACAACGGTACAAACACCCAAAAATTGTCGGACTATCTCCGACTCGGGATTCAGTCGAGCGCCATTGAATGAAAATTTCATCGGTCTCTTTTCGGTCCAATTATTTTTCGGAGTCATCACCGGGGCACCGCCCCACGTCATCCTGGCCAAATTAATTCCGCAACCATCGGTCGACAGGACGCCGAAAAGTTTAAAATCTGTCTAAGAACTGGCCATTCGGCCCTTGTTTTTACGCACTCGCCGGTGGGTCCTGCCCGGAAGGCCGTTCACACCGTTGACCGGCGTCGGCAAATACCATAAAAGATAATGGCATTCATCGACTGCATGGGCGCAGGACATGTCCAAGAAATTTCCCGTCGTTGCCGTGACCGGCTCCTCGGGCGCCGGAACCACGACCGTGCGCCACGCGTTCCATGACATCTTCCGGCGCGAAGGCATTTCGGCCGAATTCGTCGATGGCGACGCGTTTTTCAGTTACGAGCGCACGGAGATGGACCGCCTCATTGCGCAGGCCCAGACCGAGGGCAGGTTGCTCAGCCATTTCGGGCCGGAGTTGAACCAATTCGACAAGCTCGAGGCACTGTTCAAGGAATACTCCGAGCACGGTACCGGGATGGTGCGGCACTACGTGACCGAGGAGACACGCGAACAGCTCCGCTTGCCCGCCGGCACTTTCACGCCGTGGCGGCCGATTCCGCAGGGCACCGACCTGCTGTTTTACGAGGGACTGCACGGCGGCGTCATGGCGCGCAGCTGGACACGGCGCAAGATGAGCCCGTCGCACAACCCGGCGGTGATCGAACGCCGCAGCGCCCGCAACGGCAACGGCGGCGTGGACGTGGCGCAGCACGTCGACCTGCTGCTCGGCGTGGTGCCGGTGGTGAACCTCGAGTGGATCCAGAAAATCCACCGCGACACCAGCACGCGCGGTCACACCCCGGAGGCCGTCACCGACACGATTCTGCGGCGTTTGCGCGACTACACGCACTACATCACGCCGCAGTTCTCGCTCAGCGACATCAACTTCCAGCGCGTGCCGGTCGTGGACACCTCCAATCCCTTTATCGCCCGCGACGTCCCGACGCTCGACGAGAGCGTGGTGGTGATCCGTTTCCGCGAGCCGCAGAAGTTCGATTTTCCCGACTTGCTGCGGCGCATTCATGACGCCTACATGTCGCGCCCGAACACCATGGTCATCCCGGGCGGCAAGATGGAACTGGCGCTGGAGGTCATCTGCACGCCGCTGATCCACGAGCTGGTAGAGCAACGCAGGAAAAACAGGAAATAGGACCTTTCCCCGGTCTCCGCTAGTGTGCACGACCGGGAAAGCGTAGGATCGTTTTCACCATAACAACTCCGGGACGAGCACGCGGGCACGGGATTGCCGACAGGGCCATTGGCCCAACAATAATTAATCATTGCGGCACCACCAGGAGGAGTTTATGCAGCGAGTTGCGATCGTGACAGCGCTGGTATCGGCGCTGGGAATTTTTGCGGTGACTCAAACAGCGACCGCCGCCACTTACCTCATCGGCAGCATGAATATCACGAGCGGCGGCGTCGTAGTCGACAATTTTCCCGACGGTTTTGTTCCGTTTTATTACCTCGGCCCGAACACGAACCTGGTTGGCGGATACATCGGCGCCGGCGGCGCAAGTCTCCCGTCGGCTTCCTATGATTCCAACGCGATTGCCGCCTTTAATTGGTATGGCCTTCCCGTCAGCCTCTATACCGCCTCGGCCAATCTCGGCGACACCCTCACCTCGGCGGGTACAGTGACCGGAGGACCCGTTCCCAGCGGGAGCTTGGATAGCATCGCCGGCACCATCACCATGGATCTAAGCGGTCTGTTCGGAAACTGGAACGATGGCGACTACATCACCGGCACCGGCCGCAACGACGGAATCACCTCCGCCATGGCTGGCGGCACGTGGAACCCAATGACTCACGCTTACACGCTGTATTGGGACAGCAAAACGATCGGGCCTAGCTGCCCGGAACCGAACGGCTGTGTCAGTCACTGGACATTACAGGGCACAGCAAGCCCGGTGCCGGTGCCGGCGGCGATATGGACGTTTGGTTCCGGGCTTTTGGGTCTGTTCGGCGCACGGTGGCGGCGGAAACGGAATAAATAAATCGTTACGCGCAGCGCGTTTTTGCCTGCGGTGCGCTCACTCTTTACTGCCGCGCCGGTTCCAGCGTGGCATCGAGATTGAGGTTGTCACAGAAGCCGGTGAACTCGTCGCGCAGTCGCCCGATGTGCACGCTGGCCGGGATGCTCACCGTCATGTTGAGCGAGAACATCGGCGTGCCGGTGTGCGCCGCCGGATAGGTCCAGGTGCTCAGCTCCTCGATGTTGATCTCGCGGCTGGCGAAGAAATCGGCCACGTCGCGCACGATCCCCGGATGGTCCATCACCACCACGTCGACCACGTAGGGCACACGGTCCTGCGCGGTGGCGCGCGACTCGGTGTGCTTGCTGAGAATGGTCAGTTCAAGTTTCTTCTCCAGCGCGGGCAGCTGACGTTCCAGGCGCGTGATGGCGCTCCAGTGGCCGGAAACCATGATCAGCATGGCGAACTCGCCGCCCAGCACGGTCATGCGGCTGTCCTCGATATTGCAGCCGCAGTCGAGGACGATTTGCGACAGCTGATTGACGATGCCGGGGCGATCCTTGCCCAGGGCGGAGATGACGAAATATTTTTTCATGGCGGAGCGATCAGGAATTCATACCGCGTAACGGCGGGGACGAAGTCTATCGCCATCGCCCGCCGCCGACCAGACGCATGATGACACGACGGACCTCGCCGCGACTTTGGCGAACTGCTATTGTATCGAATTATCACTTCCAGGATGGTCCAACCCATGCTTCCGTCAACCACCATCGAAGCGGTCATGACGCCGTATCCCTATTCCGTCGAGATCGACGCGCACTTGAGCACCGCCAAGGCGATGCTGGCGCAATTCAAGGTGCACCATATGCCGGTGCGGGACGGGGACAAGTGGGTCGGCGTGGTGACGACGCAAAGGCTGGACATGGCCGAGGCGCTGGGGGTCGACCTGTCGGTGTCGAGTAACGTCCGCGTCCGCGATCTGTGCCGGCACAAGGCCTACATCGTCGGGCCGGGCGAGTCGCTCGTGCAGGTGCTGCGCCGCATGGCGGCGGAGTCGCACGATTCGGCGCTGGTGGTGAAGGACGGCAAACTGCTTGGCATCTTTACCGCCACCGACGCGCTCAAACGCTACGCCGACGCGGTCGCGCGCGGCTGAGACGTCTCAATCGCGCCGGGTGCCCTGGCGCCGCCCCAGGCTTTCGAGCCACATGTCCACGCGGCCCCAGAATCGCTCGCGCAGGCGCGCGTGCCACGGACGGCGGCGCCACTCTTCGTAGCGGCACTCGACGCTGTTGCGGAAATCCTCCTCGAACGTGGACTGCGCCGAGGCCGCGAACCCGGCGTCATCCACCTCCTGATTGGCTTCGAGGTTCCAGCGCAGATTCCAGCGGTCGAGATTGCTCGAACCGATTGAAACCCAATCGTCGCACAGCACGGTCTTGGCGTGCAGAAACCGCGGCTGGTACTCGAAAATGCGCACGCCGGCGCGCAGCATGGCGGTGTAGAACCGGCGGCCGGCGTGGCGGATCGCCGGATGATCGGTGTACGGGCCGGGCAGCAGCAGCCGCACATCCACACCGCGGCGCGCCGCCTGCCGCAGCGCGCGCCGGACCTTGCGCGAGGGCACGAAGTAGGCGGTGGCGATCCAGGCGCGGCGTTTCGCGTGGCGCACGCGGATGTACAGCGAGCGCTTGATGTCCTGGCGCCGCAGGGCGGTGGTGACGGTCACGCGCCCGGTCATGCCGTCCGTATGCACCGCGGGCTCAAGCGCCGGAAGCTCCAGCGGCGCCTTGGCGTGGCGGTTCCACACGCCCAGGAACAACGCCTGCCAATCCGCGAGCACCGGGCCGCCGATGAACACCGCGGTTTCGCGCCAACTCATCGCGGGCTGTACTGGCGAGTCGAACCCGTCGGTGATGCCGGCGCCACTGACGAACGCCAGCTCGCCATCCACGATCAGCAGCTTGCGGTGGTCGCGGAACATGTTGCGCAGGCGCTCGCGAAACCGGATCGGATTGTAGAACAGCAGATCGACGCCGGCGCCCGCGAGTTTCTCCCGATCCGCCTTGGTCAGTCCGAGCGCGCCGAAGTCATCCAGCAGGAGTTTGACGGTCACGCCACGACCCACGGCGCGCGTCAAGGCGTCAATGAAGCGCGCGGCCACGACACCCGACTCGAAAAGATAGATTTCCAATAGGACGTAGCGGCGCGCCGATTCGATCGCCTCCAGCATGCGCGGAAAAAACCGCGCGCCGTCCACGATCAGTTCGAAGCGGTTGCCGTGGCGCCAGGGGAACAGGTAGTGGCGGATCGATTCGGTGTGCATGCGGTGGAGGCGATGGCCGCGGTTCGAACTTTTCCGCCGGTCCGGTTTCCGCCAACAATTATTCCTTCAGCTCTTTGATGAAGAGCCGCCGATGGTTCTCCTGCCACTGGGAAAAACACACGAGCCGGCCGGCGCGGTCGACGTCGAGGTCGTAAATCGCCGCGGTGTCCTTGATTTTCCGCAGCCCGGCCTTGTCGTACAGGAAAAAATAATTTTCCCGCTTTTCGTAGCCCGGACCGGTAATGACCTGAAACAGCACCCGGTCGGCGCGCGCGTTCGCCACCCGCAGCGACGTCTGCTGGTAATTCTTGACGCGGAACTTGTAGAGCAAATCGAGCCGGCCCCCATCGTAGCGCACAAGATAGGCGTCCTGATCGAAAGCCACCAGCAGAACGAAGCCGTTGCCGTAAGCGAAGGCGCCGCGCAGGCTATAGATCCAGTTGTCTGGAACGTCGATCAGTTTGAGCATCTGCTTGCCCGGGGCGTCGAGGAGCCACACGTGGTTGTCCTGCTTCCAGTAGTTTTTTTGCACGATGTATTTTTTGTCGCCGACCCGGTAACCGTTGGCCAGCGCGTTCGCCAGCACCTCCGTCGAGAGCGACGGAAATGCCGCGGCCATGGCGGACATCAGGTTTTCGTCGCGGGCGGTGTCGTCCGGAAGCGACAGCGGTTTCTTTTGCACGAGCTTGCCGCTGGTCACGTCATAGACCAGATTGACGCCGTTCACGTCACCGTCGGAAAGGCTGGCCTCGAGCGTGGTGGGGTTCTTCCAGAAAAATCCGGTGACAAAACTCTTGTACACGGCAAACTCGCGCGAACCCTTGGCGTCGAGCAGCGTCCTGATCTGCCGGGTCTTGAGATCGAGCGCCTGGATTTCCGTGAGCTCGGTGGCGCCCTCGGTCACCTCGCGCGAGAACGCGAGGTAATGCGAATCGGGGGAAAAATGCGGGTTGGTATAGTCGCCGTTCGACAGGGTCATCACCGTCTTGCCGGTGACCGTGGTTTCCCCCGAGGGAAGCAGCGGCAGGGATGAAAACGGATTGGCCATGAGCACGGCCGGCCAAAGGCTCGCCGCCAGATATATTCCCCATCGCCCGTGTCGCATGCCTCGCTTCCGCCCGCGGGTGAACCAGGCGCCAAGAATATACCTCCCGCGATACGAATGGGAGATGCCGGCGTTCACGCGGCCATGAATCTCGCGGGGAGGTGGTGACGGCTATGGGGACCGGGAGTGTCGACGCGGCGCGCCCCGATCAGTGTTTGATTTCTTCGGCGGCGACCTGCTGCGCCAGCTCCTTGACCGTCTCCGGCTCCATGTCGAAGCCGAGCTCGGACTCGGGGTTGAAGGCGATGCCGTAGCCGCTGCCCATGTTCTTCAGCACCCACTGGAACGATTCGAGGATGCCGCCGGTGAATCCGGGGTAGTTCCGCAGAAACGGCTTGGCGCGCTCCGGGCTCGAGAACAGCACCAGGATCGGCGTACCGTCCTCGGCCGCCATCACCAGCGGCTGGGCGCGCGTGGAACGCTGCACGTTGAGCACCGGCGCCTTCTCGTCCTGGACCGGCATGAAAACCTGCGAGGTCATGAGTGTCTTGAGCAAGTCGTCGCTGCCGAGGCGGCCGTCCTGGGCTTCGAGAATCTTCGTTTCGAGTTCGTTGCGGGGTTCGGTGTCGCTCATGGCGTGGCGTCTGAAGGAAATAAAAATGAATCGCCATGCTCGGGCATCCGGGCGTCGAATGCAACCCCGCGAACGTCATGGAATTGCGCGCGCCGCGTTGACGCGCCGCGACGGCATGAACGTCATGAAGGCGTCACGTGCCGATGATTACATGTCGCTCAAATAGGCCTTGGCTTCCTCGCCGGGATTGGGCAGGCCGGCGACGCGCCAGGCGTTGAGACAGGTTTGAAACAGATCGTGCACCCAGTTCTTCGGCTTGCCGTGCTGGCGGCAGACGTTGGTCATCGCGGGCGCCACGCCGAATCGGGCGTAGTGCTCGCGCAGCGAACGGATAACCTCCCAGTGTTCCTCGCTCAGCCGGCCGATGCCTTCACGCCGCGCTATCTCCGCGGCCACCGTCTCGTTCCACTGCTTCGGGTCCTTCAGCAGGCCGTCCTCGTCGAATTCCGGTATCGGTGTTTCCTTGATCGCGTGCATGGGACACCTCCTTTACCGCTCAGACGCGTGAAATCATGCCCGGTTCATTCTTATGGCCGGACGAACGTAGCGAAGCGAAGTAGGGAGACTATTATGCGCCGCGGCAGCGTTGTCGCAAAAAGACCGCCGACCGCCGGAATTCCCGCGCGCTCCGCAGTCGTTCCGGTCATACCGGCAAACCGACCGATGTTCAGAATCCCACTTTACAAACAAGCGGTTTCGCGTAACCTTTCGCGGCCCCGGCTGTCCAATCCCGGCGAATAACCGTCAGAGAAGCACAATCATGCTGAACCCCGAAACCGATTCGATCCGCGCCAACGCGATCGCCGCCGCGCCCACCGCCGATATCTGGGACTGGACGCTGCGCGTCGCGATCGTGCTCGGTCTGGGCCTGATCCTCTACGCCACCGTCGCCGGCCAGGTGTTTCAGCCAGTTTGGCAAACCGCGAATCAACATGGCTGGATGCATGCCATGTTGCGCCCGAGCATGCTGTGGATGAGCATGGGCGTGTTGCTGCTCGGATTCCGGACAGCGTTGTGGTTTCGTTACCGCCCCTTCGCTTCCTTCGACATGGACGATGCGCCATCGCTGACCGTGGTCATTCCGGCGTACAACGAGGGCGCGATGGTGGTGGAGGCGATCGACTCGGTGGCCCGCGCCCGCTACCCGCGCGAGCGGCTGGAGATTCTTGTCGTCGACGACGGCAGCCGCGACGACACGTGGACGCACATTCAGCGAGCCGCCGCGCGCCATCCTGGACTGGTCACGACGCAACGCTTCGCGCACAACCGCGGCAAGCGCGCGGCGTTGGAGGCGGGCTTCCGCCAGGCGCGCGGCGCGATCGTGGTCACCATCGATTCCGACAGCGCCATCGAGCGCGACGCCCTGCTCGCCATCACCGGGCCGTTCCGCGATCCGCGCGTGGGCGCGGTCGCCGGCAAGGTCTCGGTCTACAACCGCGAAGACGGACTGATCCCGCGCATGCTGCACGTGCGTTTCGTCCTGTCCTTCGACATGCTGCGCGCGGCCCAGTCGACTTACGGCACGGTCTATTGCTGCCCCGGGGCGCTGTCGGCCTACCGGCTGTCGGTGGTGCGCGAGGTGCTGGACGAATGGGTGTCGCAAACGTTCCTGGGGGTGCCGATGACCTACGGCGAGGACCGCGCGCTCACCAACTCGATCCTGGCACGCGGCTATGACACCGTGTACCAGCGCACCGCGGTGGTGCACACCGTGGTGCCGCACACCTACGCCCGGCTGTGCAAGATGTACCTGCGCTGGGACCGCAGCTACGTGCGCGAGGAACTGCGCTTCGCCGGGATCGTCTGGAAGCGGCCGCTCAAGGCGCGCCTGATCGCGCTCGCGGACAGCACCATCACCAACCTGCGCTTTCCGGTTTCGTATTTCATTCTTGTGATGCTGGTGACGCTGATCGTCGCGCACCCGCTGACGCTGCTGCGCCTGCTGTTCGCGATGGGATTCATGTCCGCGTTCTACATGCTTTATTATCTGCGCAGCGAGCGCTCGTGGGATGTCGTGTACGGCATCTTCTATTCCTACTTCTCCTTTTTCACCCTGTTCTGGGTGTTCCCGTACGCGGTCCTGACCGTGCGTGCGCGGTCCTGGCTGACGCGCTGAGTCTTTCCGAATCCGCAAACGTACATCTGGAATTTTCTGCCCGGGAAGCGGTCGTCAAATAACGAATCGGGTCAAGGGGCAACTCCCGGCCATGACCGGCCAGTCGCGTTTCCCGTGAGCGGCCGTGCGCATCGCCAAAGAGCGGACGGTCAACATTACCGCTCACGCATGCTTTTTGGCGCTGCCGGCGGTCCACCCGTCGCTGGATGGCAATACTCGGAATCAATCAGTACTGGCGAATCGCCTGATGCGGCGCGACTTGGGCGGTTCTCCCTCATGTCACACGGCCGCGGGGATTCAGACGCTGGAGGCGGCCTGATCGGCAATTCGCCTACGCAAAGGTATAGCCACTGATTGCCCGCATTCCCGCACGCCGCTATACAGCGCGGAACGCATACACCGGGCGGAGCAAATCGGCTTCGAAAGACAAGGTGACGCGAGACGTGGGCCGTCCCTCGAAGTCAAGCCATCTATGCTGTTCAAAATCATACAACTTGCAACGCCGTTGCGCCTGTCTTAACCAGGCAAAAGAGAATTTCTCGCTAACTGCCAGCGGCCCAAGCATTTCATTCAGCTTGGCCTGTGCCTCCGGCAACCGATAACACGGAATAGCCGGATTCACATGATGGGCGGCGTGGTCATAGACGTAGTGGGTGAGATAGGAATACCACTTGGGAAAAACCAGGTTCACGGAAATCAAGTCTTGCCGCCCGTCGCCGTTCCGATCCGGTCTACCCTTGAACCAGGCCACCCGCGGATGGGTGTGCTGTACGTAGACGGTAAACGCAAACAAGGACTGGAACACATAGAAAGGCACGACGAACCCGAACAAGATCGCCTGCAGAAGCGGGGTGTCGGAATAAGTGGGGGCATATGCCAGCAGCGCCAAAAAAATCAGCAGATACCCCACCAGGTAAATCGCGTGTGGCCAGCTTTCGCGCCGTACCTCGGCAGGGATGCGGGCACGCGGAATGAATTTAACCTGCCACCAGCGTTCCACAATGTAATAGATGCCGAACACCCATAATGTTGGCAATCGATAAAAGCGCTGTTTGATTTTTCCCCAATAAGACAGTGCATCAAATTCGTTTTTTGACAGCGGCGTGTATGAGTCGGGATGGTCCTCATTGGTCTTTTGGTGGTGAAGATTATGATGATCGTAAATCCATAGACGGTAGTTGAAGAGTCCGGGTGTAAACGACACAACGGCAATGAGTTTGTTCAGTTTTCGCGAAGATGTCAGGCTGTTGTGCGCGGCGTCATGGGCCAGGGTTATCAAGTTGCCCATCTTTATCCCCGCCACCACTCCGGCTGCCAGCTTGGCCAGAATCCAGGGCGCAAACAGGACGGCTGTGATGGCCCCCAGGTACATGAACAGATCAACCAGAAACAACACAGCGCCTTTCCGTGTATCCGGTTTGGCAAAACCCGCGAGTTGTGACCTGATTTCACTCGCCGAGGGAATTCGCTCCATGTGCACTCCTGTCCATGGCGACTTTATGAGTTGCCTATCATAACCAGCAACAGGTTCACAATCCTGAAAATTATTCTCTGACCCCGTTTCGCTCGCGTTCATTCTTTCGCTCTAACGTTCCGCTTCAGCCGCGGCGGCGCGCCAGCGCCGACGTCGGCTGGAAGCGGTTGTTATGCGCTTCAATCAATAACACCGGCAGACATCCGCTGCGCAATGGCTTTGTTGATCAGATATTGTACGGTTTCCATAACGTTTACGAATTCGAATTTCTGCGTAAAAGCAACCGGGCCTGCATCGAGAAATAATTTTCCAAAAGCCTCGTCAGCAAAGCTGCTGGACATTATCGGGATTCCTTCAAGGTCGATGTATATCTTCTCCGTCTCCCCCATTCGCAGGAGATTGGATAACTTGGTTCTGATTGGTTTACCGGCAACACGACTACCAAAAGAGTTGGTTTCTTTGCTTAGTAGAAAGATAATCTTCCCATCGCTGTTTCTTTCGTACTCACTTTCTACAAAGTCAATCGGTCGGTATTTCTGACCTTTTATTCGTAGCGCGTCTTCCAGCAGCTTGGGTTGAGAGAAATCTATTGTCGCGACTACGAGCGTACCACAATAAGGAATTCTCTCGTTGGTAATGGACAGGCCTGTGCTATCTCTGTACTCAAGACGCGCATGCCCAGAATGAACACCAAAGAACCCGTGGCACTTGCTGCAGATTTGGTAGCTTCCAAACAGACCGTTTCCCTGACCTACTTTCTTGTCTCGTGTTACTCCTTCACGGATCGCCCGATCTAGCGCCTCCGTATCAGACCTGATTTCGGGAAATCCCTGCCGCAAAGTCGTGGGGATTCCTACGCCCGCATCTGCTACAACGAATTGCACTTGTTTCCTAAACTTCTCGAACGTTGAAACCTGGACCAATCCTCCAATTGGAGATTGGGAGTGAACTAGTACGTTGTCTGTGATTTCATTGACGGCCCACTCAAAGGCAGCGAAATCGGACCTTTGCATGTCTGGGATCACGCCGAGTATAACGTTGACGATTTTGTTAACGGCGCTTTGTTGCTCAGTAGGGCTAGTGTATTGAGTAGCAGGTATTCGTGTATGTCCACGGAAATTCGACGGGTCAAATTGCCGCGGGTCCAAGAAATACCCCCAGCCGGTATTTCGAAAGAGGTTTTGTAACTTGGGGCTAGTCGGAGGCTTGAGATGAAACGCGATTCCTGAATTGCGGTAGGCCATGACTTGGGCACAAACCGACAGCATCGAATTTTGAAATGCGGAAGTGCAGGATTCTAGATTTAAGATCAAGTCCTGATATCCAGCTTTCTCAATTGCTGTGTGAATAAATGAAAGAAGGCGATGGAAGTCGTCTAGGTCACCGGTAACGACCACCTCATTCCCATTTCGCTCTATCGTGCCGCTCATTTATGTTCGACTTGGATGCGCATAACAATGATTAAACGGCCCAACTACGGGATATTGAATATACCGTGGGCGGAAAGTATCCGAAATCCATTTACGGTCAGTCATTTCGGCTGAATGCCTCGAACGCGTCTCGCCGCAATATACTGCAAACCTACCGGATAAGCCCATTGAACTGCTAAGTGACGGATTAACACAGATTTGAGGGGTGATGAACAAGCCGGCAAAGCGCCCATTCTGCGAACGCCCGCTTTGGGTCGGTTTGAGCCGCACACGCTTTTCAAAACCGGACATTGAGCCGCTGGCTGATAGGCAGCTTACTGCAACGCCGCAATCAGCAGCCGTCGCCAGCTATGCAGGCGTGCGGTCGCGGCCTGGCTTGCGGTTCCGGCTTGATCTCCTGTCTTCGGAGACTCGTTAACCCACCTTCGGCAGGCGCTGCATCGACGCGGTGATGGCCGCCTCCGGGTAGGCATAGTCCTCGAGCTGGCCGGCGAAATACCGGTCGTAGGCAGCCATGTCGAAGTGGCCGTGGCCGGAGAGATTGAACAGGATGGTGCGCGGCTCTTTCAGGTTCTTCGCCGCCAGCGCCTCGTCGATGGCCACGCGCACCGCGTGATTCGACTCCGGCGCCGCGATGATGCCCTCGGCGCGCGCGAATTGCACCCCGGCCTCGAAGGTCGCGAGCTGCGGCACCGCGACCGCCTCGATCAGCTTCTCGTGGTACAGCTGCGACACCAGCGGCGAGTCGCCGTGGTAGCGCAGCCCGCCGGCGTGGATGCCGGGGGGCATGAAGTCGTGGCCGAGGGTGTACATCTTCATCAGCGGCGTGAGACCGACGGTGTCGCCGAAGTCATACGCGTACTTGCCTTTCGTGAGCGTCGGGCAGGAAGTCGGCTCGACCGCGACCAGCCGCACCTTTTTGCCGGCGGCTTTGTCGGCGAAGAATGGAAACGCGATGCCGCCGAAGTTCGAGCCGCCGCCGCAGGAGGCGATCACCACGTCCGGGTATTCGCCGATTTTTTCGAACTGCTTTTTGGCCTCCAGTCCGATCACGGTCTGGTGAATCAGCACATGGTTCAGCACCGACCCGAGCGAATAATTCGTGTCCTTCCGCGAGGCCGCTTCTTCCACCGCCTCGGAGATGGCGATACCGAGCGAGCCCGGCGATTTGGGATCGCCCGCCAGAATCTTGCGCCCGGACTCGGTTTGGTTGCTGGGGCTGGCGATCACCTCCGCGCCCCAGGTCTGGATCATCGAGCGGCGAAACGGCTTCTGTTCGTAGCTCACTTTCACCATATACACGCGCACCTTCAGGCCGAACAGCTGCCCGGCGAGCGCCAGCGCCGAGCCCCACTGGCCGGCACCGGTCTCGGTACTGAGGCGCGTGATGCCGGCCTGCTTGTTGTAGTACGCCTGCGCCACCGCGGTATTCGGCTTGTGCGAACCGGCCGGACTGACGCCTTCGTACTTGTAATAGATCTTCGCCGGCGTGCCGAGCGCTTCTTCGAGGCGCCGCGCGCGATACAGCGGGCTCGGCCGCCACAGGCGGTAGATCTCGCGCACCGGCTCCGGAATCGGGATCCAGCGCTCGCCGGAGATTTCCTGCAGGATCAGCGCCTCGGGGAAGATCGCGCCAAGCGCCTGCGGTGGAATCGGCTTGCCGTCCGGCCCGAGCGGCGGCGCCGGCGGGTTCGGCATATCGGCGATGACGTTGTACCAGTGCGTCGGGATGTCGGATTCGTCGAGCAGTATCTTTGTCTGGGACATGGTTTGCTCCTCGTCGGTGGCGCCGCCAGGCCAGCGTGCATTCAAAGCTGGCTGACCGTGAAAATCTGCGTGCGGCTTTCATTTGACATGTTTATCCCCTCCCCCTATCCCCCTCCCGCGAGGGGAAGGGGAAATCCTTTTTTCTTGCCGTCTCGGCACGAACCGACAAATGTCCCCTCCCCCCTTGCGGGGGAGGGAGAGGGTGGGGGTTAACCATTTACGCAACTCTCAACGACATATGATTTGATCCCGGTCAAGCTGCGATCATACGCCGGCCACGCAATGGACTGTTAGCAGGATACTGGAAAAGGGTTCGTCACACCGGCGAAAGCCGGTGTCCAGAAAATTAAAAATAACAAAATCATTAATAAGCTGGATTCCGGCTTGCGCCGGAATGACGGATTCGTGTGTTTCGGGAGTTTTTCATCATCCTGTCAGATCTTGGCGCGCAGGTATTGCGGCGGCCAGGCGATTTCCACGCCGAGGCGCTTGGCGGCATGCAGCGGCCAGTACGGGTCGCGCAGGAATTCGCGCGCCATCGACACCGCGTCGGCCTGGCCGCTGGCGACGATCTGCTCCGCCTGATGCGCCTCGGTGATGAGCCCGACCGCGCCGGTGGCGATGCCGATGCGCTCGCGGATCGCGGCGGCGAACGGCACCTGGTAACCGGGACCGGCCGGGATCTGCTGCTGCGGCACCAGGCCGCCGCCGGAACAGTCGATGAGATCCACGCCGGCGTCCTTGAGCCGGCGCGCCAGTTCGATCGATTGCTCGAGGTCCCAGCCGCCCGGCGCCCAGTCGCTCCCGGAGATGCGCGCGAACAGCGGCAGCCGCGCCGGCCAGGCCGCGCGCACCGCCTGCGTCACGGCCAGCGGAAAGCGCAGACGATTGTCGAGACTGCCGCCGTATTCATCGGTGCGCCGGTTGCTGAGTGGAGACAGGAACTCGTGCAGCAGATAACCGTGCGCCATGTGGATCTCGATCACTTCGAACCCAGCGGAGAGTGCGCGCTGCGCCGCGCCGCTGAACTGGCCAATGACGAGCTCCATGTCGGCGCGCGTCATCGCGCGCGGCAGCGGATGCGCTGGAGTGAACGGCACCGCGCTCGGCGCGAGCGGCTCCCAACCGCCGGGCGCGAGCGGGCCGCCCTGGTTTTTCCAGGGAGCGTCGGTGGACGCCTTGCGGCCGGCGTGCGCCAGCTGGATGCCCGGCACCGCCCCCTGCTCTTTGATGAACCGCGTGATTGGCACAAACGCGTCGCGCTGCGCCTCCGACCAGAGGCCCATGTCGTAAGGCGAGATGCGACCCTCGGGGGAAACGCCGGAGGCCTCGACCATCACCAGCCCGGCGCCGCCGACCGCGCGGCTTCCGAGGTGCACCATGTGCCAGGCGTTGGGAACGCCGTCGACGCACGAATACTGGCACATGGGCGAGACGAACACGCGATTACGGAACGTCACTTCGCGCAACGTGAAACGGGAGAAAAGTTGGCTCATGGTTTTTTCTTCGATGGGTAATCAGGATTCGACAGGTTTCGATCGCCGCATGCTGGCGAAGGAAGCTCTGATTAAGTCGTCATTCCGGCGTAAGCCGGAATCCAGGGCTTGAAAAAGCATCGGCCGTCAGGCCGATTCTGGATGCCGGCTTTCGCCGGCATGACGGTATTACTGCTTGTTCAGAGCTTCCTTAAGATACTGGATTCCGGCTTACGCCGGAATGACGCATTCAAATGTCCTCCGGATTTTTCAGCGACTTGTTAATACCCATAAATCATGCCCCGGTCAACGCGCTCCCGTGTTAATCTTGCCGAAAGAATTCCATGTAAAAGGCCCCGCGTGAGCACGAAAAACAATCAACCCGACTGGGACAAGATCGCTGAAAAATTCGACGTGTGGCTGCCGCACATCGCGCCCGTGAGCGAGGCACTGCTGGCGGCGCTCGACGCCCGCCCGGGCGAGCGCATCCTCGACCTCGCCTCCGGCACCGGCGAACCGGCGCTGACGCTGGCGCGGCGCCTGAAGGGCCACGCGAACATTACCGGCATCGACGCCGCCGACGGCATGGTGCGGGTGGCGCAGCTGAAGGTCGAGCGCGAGCGGTTGCCCGGCATTAGCTTCAAATGCATGCCGGCGGAACAGTTGAGCCTTCACGACAATTCTTTCGACCGCGTGCTGTGCCGCTTCGGCGTGATGCTCTTCACCGATCCGTTGCAGGGCCTGAAGGAAATGCGGCGCGTGCTCAAGCCCGGCGGGCGCTTCGCGCTCGCGGTGTGGAGCACGCCGGAGGCGATGCCGACCATGCATTGGGCCTACGAAAGCTTCAAGACGCGCCTGCCGGAAGACCTGCATCCGCCGCTCGCCAAGGTCACGTCCCTCGGCGCGCCGGGCCTGCTGCAGGATCTGCTGAAGCAGGCGGGATTTTCCGATTTCACCGTGGAACCCAGGGCGTTCGACTACCAGTTTGAATCTTTCGACGACTTTTGGGACACGGTCGAGGCTTCGGACATCCTCAAGCAGCAATACGACGCGCTACCTGCCGGCGAGCGCAGCAAGGTCCGCGACGAAGTCGGGCGCTTCGCGCGCGACTTCGTCCACGACGGCCAGCTGCGGATTCCGCACGAATACCTGATCGCGGCGGGGATGAAATAACGCCTCAGACACCCTGTGTCCGGTTTCGGCGAACAGAACCGTCTCGGATCGACCAAAGCAGACGCTGAACCGACGCCAGCACTATTCTGATTTATAAAAATCCTCTATCGCGTGTCCCTTGTTTGATCGGCTGATCAATCTGAATCTTGACGGCAATCAATGTCCCTCAAGTTCGCTAGGCGTAATTTGTTACGAAAAGCCGGTAGTGCCATCGATCCGGCAAGTGAACTCAGGGCCGAGTAGGAAGAAGGCATACGAGCGGTAACTTCTGTCAGGGGACCCGCAACTACTACGCCACGGCCAAAGTTCAGTATTTTGGCACAGCGGTAAGGCGCGTGATGGATCGTGAGAAACGCGGACGTGGTGCCGGTTCTGGCTGGATTGTCGCGGTTTGGTCCTGGCTTTATTGGCCTGCAGTGCGTTGCCAAGCGGCGCAAGCAGTAACAAACACTTCTGACAACGGAGGATGCGCTCAATTCCTTCGCTGGACAGCAACTGAGGAAATCCAAGCTGATGTGATCAGGTCCAAGATCTACTGACAGAATCGTCCGTATATTAGCCAATATGGCCCATCGGGGAAGATGGAGGTAAATATGATTGCTAGACGCCGCTTGCTCAAGATGTTCTGTTTGCTTCCCTTTGTTGCCTGCCTGCCAAGAATGGTGAGGGCGCGAGGCATTCCCGATTTCTCGCAACTGAGAGCGGCGTATGCGCAGCGCCTGAAGAAAATTCTCGCCGCTGGCGAGTTGCCCTATATCGACATAGAGAGCTCCTGCGATTCCACGAAGCTAGACATCGATTCAGTGGCGAAGAGCATGGATCAGCTTAACATCGGGCTGATGGCGCTTTCCGCAGATATCGGTAAAGGCCAATTCAAGAAAGGCGTTCGTTTCGATAACTTGTCGGAACGCTTGCTTGCCAGATACCCAGACCGTTTCATCCCCGTGGGGAATGGCGGGCAGTCGCCGGCCTTAACGGAGGCTACGGACGCATTCCTCGACGCCCAGGAGGCCGCCGCCAGTACGAAGCAAATCATGCTTCTGGGCGAATATGAATTCCGCCACTACCCATCGCCCCGACAGGCAAAACGCGGTGATATGGAACGAGATGCCCGCATCCCAATTGATGGCCCGATCGGACAACGTGTGTTTAGCATCAGCGAAAAAACAGGGCTGTCGTTCCAGATTCATTACGAAATCGAAGATGAACTGCTGGCGCCACTCGAAAATATGCTGGAACGGTATCCGAAGGCCAAGGTGATCTGGTGTCATCTGGCCCAAATACGCTATATTGAACGTGCCTCCCGCTATACGCCCGCGTATGTTGATAGCTTGATCAAGCGTTTCCCGAATTTGTACTTCGACACCGCATTTGGCAGCGCTCGTTCGATATACCCGCTAAGTAACCAACGGCACGCGCGTGTGTGGGCAAACGATGGCAGCCTGAAGGCGGAATGGCGCGACCTGATGGTCGCGCATCCAAAGCGATTCTTATCGGCCTTGGATCTGGGTGGAGACCGGCTCGACCAGATTGACAATTACGATCAAAACCACAGAAACTTCTTGAAGCACCTGCCCACCGAAACGCAACATCACGTGGCATACCGGAGCGCGTGGTCATTATTATTCGGCGAAGAGTTCACCTGAGCGGGCTGACCAATCATTCCCGCAGATTGTCAAAAAGCGGCGCTTGTTGCCATCTGCTGAATTTAAACATTGGGCATCTGCTTTCGAGACAATGCGACCGGCCGCTTCTGGCCTATTCTGTTGAAAAACTCCAAAATCTTCTGAGCCAATTTTTCCGCTGACGTTGAATGTGTTCGACTGTTGAAAGTAAATTCAACGCCAGAGCTCGCGAGAGGCTTGCCACGGAGAAATCGGCGCTATTCCACTGTCCCCCCGTTTGCCTGAGAAGATAATTTGCTGGTGGCCCTGAAATTTTTTGGCCTCGAACGAAAAAAAGAGTTTTTCAACAGAATAGGCCGATCCCAGCCATTCGCAAGAGCTGTACAGCAACCGAAAGGTGCCGTTGCCTCACTCGTAGCGCCGACCATCCAAAACTCTCCGGTACAGTTCTGGTCGATTTGGATGACGTAGAAAAAGATGAGCCTGATTGGATGCTCGTCTGACTGCCACCGGTAAATAAACCAGCGCCGACGCGCAGTACGTCGTGGCCAAGCTATACACGTTCGCTGGGCAGACTACGGTTCAGATACACATCCGCTCAGTGACTGGTCCCCTCGGACCGGGTGATCTTGTTGTACACATTGTACTTCCCGAGCGGCCGCTTCATCGGAATGCGCTTCACCTCCTTGAACGTCGCGGCGTCGTAGATCACCAGCGCGCCGTCCATCTCCGGGATGCTGACCAGCGCGTATTTGCCGTCGCGCGTGAACTCGATGTGCTGCGCGGTGTGGCCCGGCTCCGGGCGGAGCGTCTTCACGATCTCGAGTTTTTCCTTGTCGATGATCTGGATTGCGTCGCGCACGTTCTTGTCCGGACTGAACGAGGAATCGACCCAGGCGTACGGCGTGTCCTCGTGCGAGCGCAGGAAGAAACCGGGGCCGAGGGTCTTGATGTGCTTGATGGTCTTCCAGTGCTTCATGTCGATGACGGTCACCATGCCCTCTTTCAGGTTCGGTGTCGCCAGCACCGGCGTGCCGTGCCAGTCCCAGGTGATGCCGGAGCCGAGGTGCGGCAGGCCGGGCAGGTCGACGTCGGCGATCTTGCGCCCCACGATCAGGTTCACCACCTGCCCGTTCTTGCCGTTGCGCGCGGCGCCGATCAGGTGCTCGTACGACTGGTCGAAGAAGAAGTCGTCGAGATAATCGTCGAGGTGGATGCGGCGCACCGGGAACGGCCCCTTCTCCGCCAGCGCCTCGGCCATGCGGTAGTCGTGCACCAGCCCGCGGTAGATCGGCTCGTGCTTGTCGCTGTAGGGAATCTCCCACACCTCCGGGATGTCCTTGAGTGCGGCGACGAAACTCCGGCGCGGTTCGGCGTCGTAGACGGCGCTGACGCGCGAGCTCTTGCCGTCGTCGCCGACCACCGGAATGATCTTGAGCAGCGACAGATCGCGCGCGTCCAGCACCACCAGCGTGTGCGGCAGGTAGTTGCCCGCCAGCACGTAGCGGCCGTCGCTCGAAACCGCGATGTTGCGCATGTTGATGCCGGCGCGGATCTCGGCGATGTATTTGAGGTTGTAGATGTCGAACTTGCTGACCCAGCCGTCGCGCGAGCCGAAATAAACGTAGCGCCCATCGGGCGTGAACTTCGGACCGCCGTGCAGCGCGAAGCGCGTGGGGAAGCGGAAGATCGGCTCGAATTTGTCGCCGTCAAGGATGGTCGCGTGGTGGTCGCCGGTTTCCACGACCACGAACAGGTTCAGCGGGTCGGCCTTGAACACCGGCTTGTCGCCGAGCGTCCCGGGCTTGTTATGTATCACCTGCGAGGCGCGGATTTCGGCCTCGCCCCAGCGCGGCTCTTGCGCCGGCGGCGTGTAGATCAGGTCAACAAGCTGCCTGATCTGTTCGTCGGAAAGTTTCGCGCTGAACGCCGGCATCTGGGTCTGCGCGCGGCCGTTGCGGATCACGCCCTGCGCCTGCTCGCGCGTGAGCCGCCCGAGGTTCTCCGGCAGCAGCGCCGGGCCGGTACCGCCGAGGCGCTCGGGGCCGTGACAGGAGGCGCAGTGCTGTGCATAGAGCGCCCCGGCATCCCGTGGCCCTGTGGCTGCGGCGGATGCCGCGGCGAACGCAGCCACGGCGAAGATCAACGACCGCAAAGCGGGTGATGTCATGTTCGATTCCGGGAGCCGAGGTGGCGCATTGCCCTCATATTTATCCCGTCGCAACGGAAAGACACCTTGATCTGAATCATACCTGGCCCGCGATCTCGACAAGTTGTTCGCGCAGCCAGCGGTGCGCGGGGCTGTGCTGGGTGCGGGTATGCCACAGAATGGAAACCGGGAAACCGGGCACCTCCAAGGGCGGCGGGAAGATTTTCAGCGGCAACAGGGTTACAAACCGTTGCGCCACCCGTTCGGCGAGCGTGGCGATGCAATCGGTCTCGGCGACAACGAAAGGAACCTGCAGGAAATGCGGAATCGCGAGCGCGATGCGACGCGCGAGGCCGCGGCGCTCGAGCTGTTCGTCCACCATCCCATACGCCACGCCGCGCGGGGCGACCAGCACGTGGTCCAGTGCGACGAATTGTTTGAGCGTGAGCCGTCGACGCACCACGGGGTGATGGCGGCGCACGAGGCACACGAAACGCTCGTCGAACAGGGCGCGCGTGTGCAGGTTCTCGTCCGGGCGGCGGAAATAACCGAGCGCCAGATCGATGTCCCCGCGCGCGAGCGCGTCCGCCTTGACTGTTTCCTCGAGCGGAGCGACATGCAACGCGATGCGCGAGCCGATCGCACGCAGGCGGCGAATGAGCGGCGGGAACAGCACGAACTCCACGTAGTCGGTGGCCGCGAGCCGGAAGACCTGATCGGACGTTGCCGGGTTGAAGCCGCGGTTCCCCAGCGCTTCCTCGAGGTCGGCGAGCGCCCGATGCACGGGCACGGCGAGCGCGGCGGCGCGCGGGGTGGGCACCATGCCGCGCGGGGTGCGCACCAGCAGCGGATCGTCGAGCGCGCGGCGCAGCCGCGCGAGCGCGTTGCTCAGGGCCGGCTGACTCAGGTGCAGGCGCGCGGCCGCGCGCGTGACGTTGCGCTCGGCGAGCAGCGCGTCGAGCACCCGTAGCAGATTGAGATCGAGGGTACGCAGATTCATGCCGTGAATGGACTTTATCACGATAATCCATTTTCAATATATCCGGCCAGGACGTAGCCTTCTCCTGCAACAGCAACCGTGCAGCACAAACAGGAGGTCGCTTTCATCATGAAAATCGGCATAGTCGGCAGCGGTGACGTGGGCCGCGCCTTGGGCACCGGCCTGGCGGCGGCCGGTCATCAAGTGAAGCTCGGCACGCGCGATCCGGCTCAGGACAAGATCAAGACCTGGCTCGCGCGGGCCGGTGCCGCCGCTTCGGTCGGGACCTTCGCCGAGGCCGCGGCCTTCGGCGAGCTGATCGTGTTCAGCGTCGGCTGGGCGCAAGCCGAGAGCATCGTCCGTCTCGCCAACCCGGGCAATTTCACCGGCAAGGTGGTGCTGGATACGACCAATCCGCTGCGCTTCGAGGCCGAGGGCAAGCCGCCGGTGCTGGCGCTCGGGCACACCGATTCGGCCGGCGAGCAGGTGCAGCGCTGGCTGCCCAAGGCCAGGGTGGTCAAGGCTTTCAACATCGTCGGCAATGTCCACATGGTCAACCCGAGCTTCCCGGAGGGCAAACCCGACATGCTCATCTGCGGCAACGACGCCGACGCCAAGCGCGTGGTGGGCGGACTCATCGGGCAGCTCGGCTGGCCGCCGGCCATCGATCTCGGAACGATCGACAAGGCGCGCTATCTCGAGCCGATGGCGATGGTGTGGATTACGCATCTCTTCAACAACGGTTTCAACGCCAACCACGCTTTCAAGCTGCTGCGCAAATGAACGCGACACAGGTGAGTATTTGGTGAGTATTTAAGGAATAAACAATGGCAACGGTGAAGGAAAAAGTGGCGGTCGTCGGCGGCAGCTCAGGCATCGGCTTGGCCGCCGCGCAACGTCTCGCCACCGAAGGGTTCAGCGTGGTGGTGTCCGCGCGCACGCATGAACGCGTGGAGGCCGCCGTGAAGACGATCGGTGCCGGCGCTTCGGGCCATACGCTCGACTACGGAGACCGGCAAAGCATCGCTGGTTTCTTCAAGGCAACGGGGTCGTTCGACCATCTCGTGCTGGCGGCGGCCGGACCCGCGGCCTGGGGCGCGTTCGGCGAGCTGAAGGCCGAAACGCTGGAGAATGCCTTCCAAAGCAAGTTCTGGGGATACTTTCACAGTCTCCAGGCGGCGCTGCCGCAGCTGCGCGGCGACGGCTCAATCACGCTCGTGACCGGCGCCGCGGCCCGCGCCGCCATTCCGGGCACCGCCGGGTTGGCGGCGGTCAACGGGGCGGTCGAACGCATGGGCATGACGCTCGCCAGAGAACTCGCACCGTGCCGCGTCAACGTGCTTTCGCCCGGCCTTGTGGATACCCCTGCTTACGACGGCATGCCGGCGGAACAGAAGACGGCGATGCTGCAAGGGAGCGCAGCGCGCCTGCCGCTGAAGCGTTACGGGCAACCGGCCGACATCGCCGAAGCCGTGCTGTTCCTGGTGCGCGAGCCCTACATCACCGGCGCGGTGCTCGACGTGGATGGCGGCACGCGACTGGGTTAGCCGGAACAACGGCTTCGCGACCTGACGGGCGTCAGATGTCCATGCGCACGAGTGGATACAATTCGGCGGGCGTGAGGCGGTAAACGCGCCCGAATCCGGGCACGTAGCGCACGGTCACGGACACGAAACGCACGAGCGCGAAGTCGGCGAATTCGAACGTCGTCGCGGCGGCGGGAAAATGGCCGAGATAGCGTTCGCGCGCCGCGGCGTAGCCGGTGGAGTCGCGGGCGATAGTTTCCACGTAACCTTGCAGGCTGACGCGCGCCAGTTCCTGCGGATCGCCGGTGCCGCGGTCCGGTTCGGTGAACGACAGCGACGCGCGGGGGTTGGTTTCAAGATAGCGCGTGTGCAGCGCCAGGCGGCTCAGGTGCAGCAGGAAACCGCCGAGATCGTCCTCGGGGACGACCGCCACCCAGGTCGCGAGCGGCTCGTTGTCGCGCGCCGTCGCGAATGCCGCCCAGCGGCTCGCGCGCAGCAGCACCGCCAGGCGTTGTTGTTCTTCGGGATTCACCCATTCCTCCGTGCGCCGATGGTATGCCGTTACGGGTCGCATACTATATCGGTCCGGAGCGCAGCGCTGGTACATCCGCCTATTTCACCATTCGCAACGGAATACGCGTATAGGGTCGGTTCTGAAGGCGCTCGCCCGACGTTTCCACGCCGATTTCCGCGTCGGCGAGATAGCATGCCGGGTCTTCGGCCCAGGGGTCGCCGGTCAGCTGATGCGCGCGCACGCGCGTGTTGCCGCCGCAGATATCGAAATAGCGGCAGGCGCCGCACCGGCCCTTGATCACGCGCGGGCTGGCCTTGAGGCCGGCCATGAGCGGATCGGAGGTGTCCTGCCAGATCCGCGAGAACGGGCGCTCTCGCACGTTGCCGAGCGAGTAATGCCACCAGAACGTATCGGGGTGCACGTTGCCGAGGTTGTCGATATTGGCGATGTTGACACCGGAGGAATTGCCGCCCCACTGCGCCAGCTTCGCGCGCATGTGCTTCTCCAGCTGCGGAAAATATTTGCGCACCCAGAACAGCAGGTACACGCCGTCGGCGTCGTTGTTGCCGCTGACGAATTCCTTGTGCAGGCCACGTTGCGTGTAATCCCAGCATTTATCGAACAGCAGGTCCATGGCCCAGCGCGTGGTGTTGAGGATCACGTCGTCCTTGCGGTTGACGTTGCCGCGCCCGGCGTAGTTCAAGTGCGACAGGTAAAACTTGTCGATGCCTTCGGCTTCCATGAGATTCAACAGCCGGGGAAGCTCGCGCGCGTTGTCCTGGGTCATGGTGAAGCGCATGCCGACCTTGATGCCCTGCTGATGGCACAGGCGGATTGCGCGCATCGAGGCGTCGTACGCGCCTTCGCGGCGACGGAAGCGGTCGTGGGTTTCGCGCAGGCCATCGATACTGATGCCGACGTAGTCGTAGCCGATTTCCGCGATGCGCCCGATATTGGATTCGTCAATCAGCGTGCCGTTGGTGGACAGGCCGACGTAAAAACCCATCTCCTTGGCGCGGCGCGAGATATCGAAGATGTCCGGGCGCATCAGCGGCTCGCCGCCGGAAAGAATCAGCACCGGCACCCGGAAATCCTTAAGATCGTCCATCACCTTGAACACTTCCGCGGTCGACAACTCGCCGGGGAAATCGGTGTCGGCCGAAATCGAATAACAGTGCTTGCAAGTGAGGTTGCAGCGCCGGATGAGATTCCAGATCACCACCGGCCCGGGCGGCTGGCGCTTCGGCCCGAGCGGTGTGGGGTTTTTGATTTCCTGCATGTATTGCGATATCCGGAACATCGATAACTCCTAAGCTGCTGTAGGTTGGGGTGAGGCGCATAGCGCCGAACCCCAACGATGACATCGATGAACGTTGGGGTTCGCTGCGCTCACCCCAACCTACCCAATTCTCAACCCGGTCTTTTTCAAAATCCGGGTGCTGTACAGCACCGCGTGGCCGCGGTCGGCTTCGCCCAGCAGCTCCGCGATTCTCGCCACCTTGGCCTCGACCTCCGCGCGATCGCGCCCGTGCACCATGGCGAACAGATTATACGGCCAGTCCGGCAGGTGCCGCGGCCGGTGGTAGCAGTGGCTCACGAAATCGAGCGCGCCGATTTTTTGCCCGAACTCACGCACGCGCCCATCCGGGACATTCCACACCGTCATGCCATTGGCACGGAAGCCGAGGGCGTAATGGTTCGGCACCGCGCCGATGCGGCGGATCACGCCGGTCTCAAGCATACGCCGCAGACGCGCCATCACCTCCGCGGCGCTCACGCCGATCTGCGCGGCTAGCGCGTGATACGGTTGCGGCACGCGCGGCAGACCTTCCTGCGTGGCCACGATGAGGCGGCGGTCGACGGCATCGAGCACCGGTTCGAGTTCCTCGATGTAGACACCGGGCGCCGGCATGCTCATACCTCGAACCTCAGGCCCACGTAGAATTCCTCGAGTTTGGGCAGGTTGTATACCCGGTAGCCGGTCGCGCGTTCGATCTCGGCGATGACTTCGCCGATGCGCTCCGGGGTTTCGGTCGCGAGCACGAACCACATGCTGAACTCGTGCTCGCGCGCGTAATTGTGCGCCACCTCGGGAAACGCGTTCACGATTTGCGTTACGCGCTCGAAGTCGGCAGCCGGAATCTTCATGGCCGCGAGCGTGAGCGCCCCGCCCAGCCGTTCGGCGTGGTACATCGGCCCGAAGCGGGTGAGCGTGCCGTTTTCCAGCAGCGCGTCGATGCGCCGCAACAGTTCGTCCTCGCTCAGTCCCAGCCGTGTCGCGACCTCGGCATACGGATGTTCCGAGATCGGAAAACCGCCCTGCAGGTCGTTCACGATGGCGCGATCGACGGCGTCCATCAGCGCACTCCTGCGCCGGCGTGCATGATGAAACTAATGTACATGAATTTGCCTTCCATCTTTCGAATTGCTCAATCTTTTCCGGCGCCGCAGCCGACTCGCGACGTTCGCATTCCCGCTTCGCGGGAACCCTGCTCCCTGCTCGCGTCCGCCGACGCATACACCGCGCCGCACTGCTTGAAGCGGCGGCGCGAGAACAGCACCTCGTGCCGAAGCCGTTGCAGGCCGCAGTGGTTGACCATCCACTCGAGGTGCGCCAGCACTTCCTCGCGGCTCTTGCCGTGAATCATGCAATACAGGTTGTAGCGCCACTGCGGCAGCCGGCGCGGGCGGCGGTAACACAGGGTGATGAAATCGAAGCCGGCGAGACAGCGCCCGAGCCCGGTCACCTGCTCGTCGGGGACGTCCCACACCACCATGGCGTTGGCGCGGTAACCGAGCTCGTGATGCCGCACCACCACGCCGAAGCGGCGGATCACGCCGGACTCCTTCAGGCGCTGCAGGCGCGCGATGACATCCGACTCTGACAATCCCAGACTCGTGCCGACTTCGGCATAAGGGCGTGGGGCGAGCGGCAGCCCGTGCTGGATCGCGGCCAGCAGGCGGCGGTCGGTCTCGTCCACGTGGGGACGGCGCGGCAGCGCGCCGGCGTGTTGGATGATGTTCAGTTCCATATTCATCTTGCCATGTTTCTATATTTTCAGATCGAACCCCAGATCGATGTGGTAATCCTCCACTAGCGGGAACGACAGCACTTCGTAACCGCTGCGCGCGGCGATGTCATCGAGCACCGCTTGCAACCGTGCCGCGCCCGTTGCCGCGGCGACGAACCACAGGTTCAGCTGGTGCTCGCGCTCGTAATTATGATTGACCTCGGCGTAGCCGCTCACCAGCGCCGCCACCGATTCCAGCTGCGCGGGCGGTATCGCCATCGCGGCGAGCGTGCTCACACCGACGGTATTGGGGCGCACCACCGCGCCCACGCGGCTGATGGCGCCGGCCTGTTTCAGCTTGCGCAGGCGCGCAATCACCTCGTCCTCGGTCACGCCCAGCGTACGCGCCATGTCGGCATAGGGCGTGGGCGTGAGCGGAAACTCGTGCTGAAAATCGTTGAGCAGGCGTCGGTCGAATTCAGTCGTCATCGCGGTTCTCCGTTTCACCAGCCCAGCTTGTACGCCCGCGGCGTGAAGAAAATGCCGCTGGGGTTGCGCGAAGCAAGCTGCGCGAGCGGTTGCAGACTTGCGGTGTCGTACACCACGACCTGGTCGCTGTCGCGCGCCGAGACCCAGGCGTTCTCCCCGCGCGGCGTGAACTCCATGAACATCACGCCCTTGCCGGGCTTGAGCTCATGCACGACGCGGCGCGTGACGACGTCGATCACCTGCACCGTGTCGTTGTCGGGAAACGCGAAGTTCACCCACACGTAACGGCTGTACGGCTGGCCGACGACGAACACCGGCTGGCCGTGCACCGGGATGGCGCCGGCCTGGCGCCAGCTGTCAGTGTCGATCACCAGCACCTCGTGGTGTCCGACCGCCGGAACGAAGGCGTAGCGGCCGTAGAAGCCCCAACCCTCGAGGTGCGGCATCTTGTAGACCGGCAGGGGCTGCACGCCCTTGCCGTAACCGTCGAGAATACGCCGCACGCCCTGCTCCGGGTGCCACAGGTCGAGCAGCGCCATCCCGTCCTCGCCGAACAGCCCGGCGATGTAGTAGCGCCCGTCGGGCGTGATCAGCCCGTCGTACGGCAGCTTGCCGACGCCGGTGAATTTTTGCACCGCCGGATGCGCCGGGTCCTGCACATCGAGCGTCCAGATCTCGCCGGCGTCATAGAGCGAGTACACGAAGCGCCCGCCGGGGGCGGCGATCAGCCCCACCACCTTGGAGAGTTTGCCGTCGGCGCCCATGGCCGGGATATCGGCGACCTGTTCGAGCGTGTCGCTGCGAAACACCTTCACGCCGCCCGGCGTGTAGTTGGCGGCGGCGATGAACCGGCCGTCCTGCGAGATGGCCCCGCCGATGCTGTTGCCGCTCTGGATGATGCGTTTGTCGATGCGGCCGCGCAGCAGATCGACCTTGGTCAGCCCGCCGTCGCGTCCGAACACGTAGGCATAGCGCTCGTCGCGCGAGAACACCACAGTCGCGTGCGACAGGTCCCCGAGCCCCTCGATCCGACCGAACACCGCGCGGCCGGTCGTGTCGACCAGCTGCAGCGTACCGCTCGTGCGCTCGACGACGACGCCGAGATCGCCGGTGCCGCGCGGCGTGGCGCAGCCAAACAGCGCCAGCATCGACACGATGATTACGCCCCCTTCCCCTAACCCCCTCCCCCGAGGGGAGGGGGAAGAAATATTCCCTCCCCTTTGACGGGGGACGGTTAGGGTGGGGGTGAAAATTCCGCGCAAGGCAAAACCGCGTTCAGTGTTTCTCATCGGTTTTACCCTCGATCAGCACCTGCACCAGCCAGTCCGTTTCCGGTTCGCTCAGGAACTGCTTCCACGGCGGCATCGGCGTGCCCGGCCGGCCGTTCAGGATCACCTCGCGCAGCATGATCGGGGATTTGCCGGCAAGCGCTTCTTTCGTAAGCGCCGGCCCGAGGCCGCCTTTGCGCGTCAATCCGTGGCAGGAGCCGCAATCCTGGTCGAGCAGGCTCATCAGCTCGGCCTGGCGCGCGACGGAGACGTCAGCGAAAACCAGCGTCGATGCCAGCATGCCGCCGGCCGCGAGGATCATGCCGGTTTTTCGCGTGGGCCTGCGCATATCGAAATCTGCTCTCCCGTCTTGCAGGCGGGGCGGGATTGCTCCCGCCCCCTCGTTGCCATCTTAGTAAACGTCGTGCTGCGTGTTGTAAACGTTGAACTTGCCAGTCGGAGTGATCAGGCGCTTGTCCTTGATGACGGCCTTGAGCTGGCGGGTCTTGTCGTCCAGCACCACGATGGCCGACTCCTGGGTCTTGCCGTTCCAGACCGAGAACCAGACCTCGTCGCCGGCCTTGTTGTACTCCGGCTGCACCACGCGCTTCGGGCCCTCGCCGAGCTTGGCCATCTCCGCGATCTTCACGATCTGCGGCGGCTTGTCGATGTGGGCGATGTCGTACACCGCGACCGACTGGCTGATCTCCGGATTCGGGTTGAGCGCCGTGTCCACCCACAGGTTCTTTGACTTCGGGTTGGTCTTGATGAACAGCGAACCGCCGCCCTGGCCCTTGAGCATGCGCACCGCTTTCCAGGCGTTTTGCGGGTGCTTCACCGGATCGGTGCCGATCAGCGCGATCTGGTCGTCACCCAGGTCGCCGGTGGCCCACACCGGCCCGAACTTCGGGTCGACGAAATTGGCGCCGCGGCCGGGGTGCGGGACCTTGCCCACGTCGACGAGCTTCACGAGCTTGTCTTCCTTGGAGTCGACCACCGCGATCTTGTTCGACTGGTTCGCGGCGACCATGAAGTAACGGTGCGTCGAATCCCAACCGCCGTCATGCAGGAAGCGCGCGGTGCCGATGTCGGTGACTTTGAGGTCGTTGAGATTCGAGTAGTTCACCATCAGCGTATGGCCGGTTTCCTTCACGTTGACCGCGAACTCAGGATGGAAGTGCGAGGCGACGATCGAGGCCACGCGCGGCTCCGGGTGATACTCCTGCGTGTCCACGGTGAAACCGCGGGTCGCCACGATCTTGAGCGGCTCGAGGGTGTCGCCTTTCATGATCACGTACTGCGGCGGCCAGTAGGAACCGGCGATCGCGTACTTGTCCTCGTAACCCTTGTACTTCGAGGTGTCGACCGAGCGCGCCTCGAGGCCGACCTTGATCACCGCCACGTTCTGCGGCTGCTTCATCCACAGGTCGATCAGGTTGATCTGCGCGTCGCGGCCAATCACAAACAGGTAGCGACCCGAGGCCGACATGCGCGAGATGTGCACGGCGTAGCCGGTGTCGATGACCTCGATGATTTTCTTGCTGTCACCGTCGATCAGCGCGATCTGGCCGGCGTCGCGCAGCGTCACCGAGAACAGGTTTTCCAGGTTGAGATCGTTCTCCTTCTTCTTCGGGCGCTTCTCCGGCGGCACCAGTACCTTCCAGGTGGCCTTCATCTCGGCCATGCCGAATTCGGGCGGCACCGGTGGCGGCTGCTGCAGGAAGCGCGCCATGATGTCGACTTCCTTGTCGGTCAGCGTGCCGGAGGTGCCCCAGTTCGGCATGCCCGCGGGCGAGCCGTAATTGATGAACACCTTGAGATAGTCCGTGCCCTTGTTGAGCGTGATGTCCGGCGTAAGCGGCTTGCCGGTCGCGCCCTTGCGCAGCACGCCGTGGCAGCCGGCGCAGCGCTCGAAGTAGATCTTCTTCGCGATGTCGAACTCCTGCGGCGTCATCGGCGGCGCCTTGGGCGCAATGACGGTGGGGGCCTCCTCCGGCTTGATCGGCGTGGGCGCACCCTTGTATTCCAATACCGTTTCGGGTGTGCCCGGATGGCCGGAAGGTTTCACGTCCTCTGCCCGTGCTGCGTGGCTCAGGGTTAGCGCCGTGGCTGCAAACAAACCGGCGGCCAGTGCTGCGTGGTGGTATTTCATGTCGCGTATCTCCCGCGTCAGAGTTGAAAAACGAAATGGTCAACGCACTCTAAAATTGCGCGGCCGGATACTCCTTGATGTGGGTCAAAAATCACCGCACTTGACGTGGGTCAAACGCAAGACGATTTCACCGCGGATACCAAGCGGATTCGTCGCCGGTGTTTCGGGGGATTACGGATCCTGCCGGCGCGAAGAGCCTTCGTCGGCCGAGGGGTCGACGTCGTTGATTCCCGAAGGTCCGATGTGGGCCTCCATCGCGCGCACCAGCTCGATCGCGCGCGGCGCGCGTTCGCGGCGTTTCCGCCGCTCCACCACCGGCGGGCATTTGCGGTCGTTGTAATAGGTCACCTGGCAATCCAGGCAGTAGTGGCACTCGTTGGCGTTGATCTCGCCGGTCGGCCGGATCGCGCGCACCTCGCATTCGTTGGCGCAGATCTGGCACGGCTTGCCGCATTCCTTGCGCCGCCGCAGCCACCAGTCGAAGATGCGGAATCGTCCGGGGATGGAAAGCGCCGCGCCCAACGGACACAGGTACTTGCAGAAAAATTTGCGGTTGACCGCGGACACCACGATCAATCCGCCGGCGAATAAAACATAACCCCATTCGCGCTGGAAACGCAGCGTGATCGCGGTCTTGAACGGCTCGATCTCGGCCAACCGCTCGGCCTGCGTCAGCGATTGCAGGGAGATGCCGAACAGTGCCAGCAGGATGATGTACTTCACCGCCCACAGCCGCTCGTGCACCACGTCGGGGAACTCGAACTGCCGCACGTTGAACCGGCGTGCGAGCTGCTGCACCAGTTCCTGCAACGCGCCGTACGGACACAGCCAGCCGCAATACACGCCGCGTCCCCACAGCAGCAGCGTCACCGCCACAAAGGTCCACAGGATGAACATCATCGGGTCGATGAGGAAACTCTCCCACTGGAAGTCGTGCATGATCGCGTGCGCGAAGGTCAGCACGTTGACGACCGACAATTGCGCCAGCGAATACCAGCCGATGAAAAAGATCGTGAACAACAGGTAACCGTCGCGTACCCAGGTCAGCAGGCGCGGGCGCTTCGCGAGCCAGTCCTGGAACACCAGCACCGTCGTCAGGAACGTGAGGCCGGCGACCAGCACGCCAATCTGCCACGTGCGCTTGCGCCACACCGTTTTCCATATCGGTTCTTCCGGCGCCAGCAATGGTGCGTGTTGTTTCGCTTTCGGCGCGGACGATTCCGGCGTTTTCCGCGCCGGCATCGCGGGCGCCGGCTCGGGTGTGGCGTTCGTCGGCGCCGTCTGCGCCGTCGGAATCGGAGTCATCTGCACGTCAGCGGGGGGAGGCGCCTGCGATACCGGTGGCGGTTTCAGCCCGCGCGATTCGGCCACCCGGCGCAACGTGCGCTCGAGTGTGGCGTTTTCCACCATGACGGTGATGGTGGCCCCGGAAATGGTGTCGATGACCGTGTCGCCCGCGCCGCCGGCGCCGATGACGATGCGATCGAACACCGATTTGCCCCGGTACTGGCTGACGAACTGGCGCAATCTATCCTCGGAGATGCCGACCAGCAGGATCGGCTCCTGGTGCTCGACGATGCGGATGCCGACGATGCGGCCG
>DASPRK010000156.1:0-6225 GCA_035624495.1 Methylomirabilis sp. (SeqCode)
CCCCATACCCCCAGACCACGCTGGCGCGCGATCTTCTCCAGGGCGACATAATCGAAGGGCGCATCCGGCAGCGCTAACGCCCATCCCCGGCTCAGGAGATAGGCGCTCAGGTCGGTGTCGCCGGCACGGCAAACAGCGGTAATGCTGCCATCGTCATTGTGGGTTTGGGGATCACAGTGAACGAAGTCGGCGCCGATCTTGAAGTCCAGCGCCAGGATTGCCTGGGGCGCGCAGGTGGTCGGGCGTTCGAAGCTGCGGCACGATTGCGCGGTCGGAGGTATGTAGATGCCGAACAGCCGAATGGTATAACCGCTGACCCGGAGGGTGCCGTCGTCCCGCACGAACGCATAGCTCGAAATTTCATCCGCACGAGCTCCCGCCGCTGTCAACGCCACCAGCAGGTTCAAGGCCAGCACCGGAACCCAAACCGTTTTCCATGATTTCACGGCTCGTTCCCCGTTCCTGTATAATCACGCGCCGTTGCTTAGCTTACTCCACTCGCCCAAAGCTTTCCCCGCACATAATTTAGATGGACAGTCGACTCCCAGAAAAATTCCGGAACCTGGTCACGCGCAAGCGTCTGCGGCTGTTCCTGCTGATCCTGGGCCTGCTGCTCGCGGGTTACACGCTTTATCTCGACCTGACGGTGCGCGCCCAGTTCGAGGGCAAACGCTGGGCGCTCCCGGCGCGGGTATACGCGCGGCCGCTCGAGCTTTATCCGGGCGCGAAACTGCGTCCGGAACAATTGGCGACGGAACTGGCCATGCTCGGTTACCGCGACACCAGCGATCCGTCCGATCCCGGTACTTACCATCGGCAAAGCGATGCATTCAGCATTGCGACGCGACCGTTCACGTTCTGGGACGGCGCCCAGCCGGCGTTGTCGCTGCGCGCTGATTTCAGCGGCGATCGTCTGCGCGCCCTGACCGACCTCAAGACCGACAAACCCGTCACCATCGCGCGCCTCGATCCGCTGCTGATCGGAGGCATCTATCCGGCGCACAACGAGGACCGCATACTGGTGAAGCTGGACGAAGTGCCACCGCTGCTGATCAAGGGCCTGATCGCGGTGGAAGACCGGAAATTCTACAGTCATCACGGCATCGACCCGCGCGGCGTGGCCCGCGCCCTGGTGACGACCGTGCGCGGCGCCGGCGTGCAGGGCGGCAGCACCCTGACGCAGCAGCTGGTGAAGAACTTCTTTCTCACGCCCGAGCGCACGCTGCGACGGAAGTTCACGGAAATGATCATGGCCTTGCTGCTGGAGGCGCATTACTCCAAGGACGAGATACTGGAAGCCTACGCCAACGAGATTTATCTGGGCCAGGACGGCAACCGCGCGGTGCATGGCTTCGGGTTGGCGAGCCACTTTTATTTCGACAAACCGCTGCCGCAACTCGATCTGCCGCAGTCGGCGCTGCTCGTCGGGCTCGTGAAGGGACCGTCTTATTATGACCCGCGTCACCATCCGGATCGTGCGCTGGCGCGACGCAACCTAGTGCTGCAGGAGATGCTGCAGCAGCAGTTCATCACCCAGGCGCAATACGTTTCCGCCCGCGCCGCGCCCCTCGGCGTCACCGACAAGGCGCCGAAGGGCACTTCGCTTTATCCGGCGTTCGTCGAGCTCGTGCATCGCCAGTTGCGACGCGATTACCACGAGGACGACTTGCGCTCGGAAGGTCTGCTGATCTTCACCACGCTCGATCCGTTGGCGCAACTTTCTGCCGAGCGCGCCCTCACTACCCGTCTGACGCAACTCGAGAAAGCACGCGGCATTCCCGCCCACGCGCTCGAAGGCGCGGTGGTGGTGACCAGTACGCAAAACGGCGAGGTGCAGGCGGTGGTCGGCGGGCGCGACACGCGTTACGAGGGATTCAACCGGGCGCTCGACACCGAGCGCCCCATCGGTTCCTTGATCAAACCGGCGATATACCTCACCGCCCTGGAACACCCGGATTCTTACACGCTCGCCACCCTGCTGGATGACAGCCCGCTGGTCTGGCGCCAGCGCGGCACCGCCGACTGGGAACCCCGAAATTACGACAAGACATTCCACGGCCTGGTGCCGCTGCGACTCGCGCTGGCGAATTCCTACAACGTGTCCACCGCGCGCCTGGGACTGAAGCTTGGCGTGCGCAAGATCATGGATAACATCCGTCGCTTGGGCGTCGAGCGCGATCTGCCCGATTACGCCTCCAGCCTCCTGGGCGCGGATGGCATGAGCCCGCTGGAGGTGACGCAGATGTATCAGACCTTCGCCAGCGGCGGGTTCCACATGCCGTTGCGCGCCATTCGTGAAGTGCTGACGGCGGACGGCCAACCGTTGCAACGCTATCCGCTGTCGGTGGAGCAAGTGGTCGAACCGGCGCCGGCTTATCTGGTGACCGCCGCGCTGCAGGGCGTGGTGCGCGAGGGCACCGCCGATGATCTCAAAAAATATCTGTCGCCGGATCTGAACGTCGCCGGCAAGACCGGCACCACCAACGACCTGCGCGACAGCTGGTTCGCGGGCTACACCGGCGACCGGCTCGGGGTGGTGTGGATAGGCCGCGACGACAACCAGCCGGTCAACATGACCGGCGCGGGTGGAGCCATGACCATCTGGGGCGAAATGATGGCGCGCCTCGATCCCGATCCGCTCGTCCCGCCGCAACCGGACAACATCGAGCTGGTCGATATCGATTCCGCGACCGGCCTGCGCGCCGACAAAAATTGCCAGGGGACGGTAACGCTCCCGTTCATCCGGGATTCCGCGCCGACCGAGACGGCGCCCTGTGCCGCGCATTCGCCAACGCGTTCCATTAAGAACTGGTTTGAGCGATTATTCGAATGATGAAACGTCTTGTCGCATTGTTTGCGCTGATGCTGCTCTCGGGTTGCGCCGGAATGGTCGCGCCGCCCGAGGCCCGGCCGGTTTCGGACAACAGCGCCGTGGTGGCGCTGTCCGAAGCCGCGCGCACCGACGCGGCCGGCGGCAAGCTCGATGCGGCGGTGGCATCGCTCGAGCGGGCGTTGCGCATCGAGCCGCGCAACCCCGCGCTCTGGCAGAATCTTGCCAGGCTGCGGCTTGAGCAAGGACAGTACCAGCAGGCGGAAGGCCTGGCGGCGCGCTCGAACGGCTGGGCCGGCGATGACGAATCGCTGCGAGCCGAGAACTGGCGCATCATCGGACAGGCGCGCTTGAAGCGCGGCGACTATGCGGGCGCACAAACGGCGTTCGACAAGGCCGCCGAGCTGGCGAAATAATCCGCAATATCCTCCTGCCGCCGATCTCAAGCGACGGCGGCACTGTTTTATTTTTTCACGGCGTGCTGCTCGACGATGTAATGACTGACGAGCGGCGGAACGGTGTCGACGTGAAACGCCCGCGCCTTCTCGAGCACGCCGCGGTCCGCTACCGTGACGCGTTCGTGCTGACGCAGGTGCTCGAGCCAGGACTCGACTACGAAGATCTCGGTGTAATGTCCGGCCTCGGCCACGTCGCGCAGCAGACCCCAGTTCATGGCGCCGTCGCGGCGCCGGATGCGCCGCACATGCTGCATCGCGCGCGCGAACTCGTGCCAGGTCGCCGGATCGATGCGGTATTCCACCGTGACCACGACCGGACCTTGTTCCGCTTCCGGCTCTGGTTCCGGCATGGCCTGCGGCGCTGGCCAGTGCACCGACGGCGTCAGATCAATCCCCTCTCCACTGTGCAGCTGATAGCGCCGGGTGAAAACCGCCGTGACCATGCCACCGGTGGCCGCCATCACCAGTGCCGCCTTGAGACCGAATAACTCGGCGACGTAACCCCACAGCGCGCTGCCCAGCACCATGCCGCCGAAAAATACCAGGATCGACACGGCCAGCGCGCGGCCACGGACCCACGCCGGCACCAGCGCCTGGATGCTGGAATTGAAGGTCGAGAGCAAAATCAGCCACGCCGCGCCGGCAATGAACAACAGAAACTCGGCCACGCCGGGAGCCCGCGCCCAGGCGAGCAGGAGCAATGACAAGACAAACAGGGCGACCGCGAGCCTGACAAAACGATTGATTGGAATTCTGGCGCGCCACCGCGGTAACAGCGCCGCGCCCATGACCGCGCCGATTCCGAAAAACCCGAGCAAGATGCCGTAACCCGCCGGGCCGCGTCCCAGTCCGAAACGCGCCAGGGACGGCAGCAGCGCCCACAGGGCGCTGCCGAACAGCACGAACGTGCCGGATCGGACCAGTACGGCCTGCACCGCGGGGGCGTGTCGCACGTAACGCAAGCCGGCACGGATCGCGCTCCACACCCGCTCCGCCGGCAGGACGCTTTCGCGATGCGGCCGGCGCCAGCGATAGAGCACGAGAATCACGCCGCAGAACGAGACCGCGTTCAACACGAATGTCCAGCCCGTGCCGGCGAGCGCGATCACCAGGCCGCCGATCGCGGGACCGACGGAGCGCGCCAGGTTGATGCTGATGCTGTTGAGTGATATCGCGTTGGTCACCTGTTCGCGCGCCACCAGCTCCGGGATGATCGCCTGCCAAGCCGGCGCGTTCAGCGACGTTCCCAGGCCCAGGAGAAACGTCAAGGTGAGCAGAAGCCACGGCGTGGTCAAACCCGCCAGCGTCAACAGGCCCAGCGCCCCTGCCGCCGCGAGCATCCAGGATTGGGTGACGATCAGCAGTACGCGTCGGTCCACGACGTCGGCCAGGGCGCCGGCCGGCAGCGCCAGCAGGAACACGGGAAAGCTCGAGGCGGCACGTACCAGTGCGACCATCATCGGCGACGGCGCCAGCGTGGTCATCAACCAGGCGGCGCCTACGTCCTGCATCCACGTACCGATGTTGGAGGCAACGGTCGCGATCCACAGCGCGCGGTACACGGGTTCGCGCAACGGCGCCAAGGCGGTAAAGGTCGCCTCGGATTTTGTCCTTGACGTCGTCAACGCGGCGGCCTCGGACCGTCGACGGCGCGACTGACGAGCAGACAGACTATGGCGCCCAGATAGGCGCCCGCGATCACGTCGCTGAGGAAATGATAGTTCGTGGCAATGAGAGCGAGCGCCAGCGCCGCGAGAAACCCCAGATACAAAAACTTATGATGTGGATAATGACGCCAAAGCGCCGCCGTCAACGCCGTGAATACCGTCATGTGCCCGGATGGGAAGCAACCATACCCCGTGCCCGCGCGAAACCAGTGAAATTGCGGCGCGTGGTGATAGACGGCCCACAGTTCCGGATTGGATCGCCCGAACAGATACTGAAAGATCATCTTGGCCAGAAACGCCAGGGGCGCGGTCATGCCGCACAGCTTCAGGAACCGAGCATGGTTGTCGGCATGCCCCCGCCGGATGCGATACCAGTAACCTATCCAACTGCAGGTCGTGACGGCCACAACGATGTAAAAAAGCAGATCAGGGATATGTGACACGAACGGCATCAGCCGGTTGACTCGGATGAGCTTATAGAAGGCAGAGGAGATGGCGGCATCGAGGAAACGGTGGCTGAATACCGTCATCACGGCGACCAACATGAAACCGAACAGCAATTTTATCGCGAGATGATCTGTCAGGAACGATTCCCGACGCGGGGTGGAATAATTTTTCATGTCGTGGATGGTCACGCCCTGTGCCGACTTTCACCGGTCGCGATGCCGCCGGCGATCAGGTGGGCCGTCCGCAATGGCTCTGGGATACGGCTATGGACCGCCAGCCGCTGGATGAGTTCGCGGGTTTTGTCGGGCGAGATGCCGGCGCGCTGGACAAAAACCCCGGCCACCGGTTCCATCGGCCCGAGCCGTTCGATCAGCCGCCATTTACGCCGGCCACCGGCAACACGTGTCCGCAGGGCCCGCTGGATGGCGGCGAAATCCGGTTGCTTGCGGGCGACGACGACGGCCGGCATGTCCAGGGTCTGATGCAGACGCTGCAGGTCGACGACATTGAATCCGGCGAAGGCGATGCCCTGCAGCAGGATCGCCTGCAGGTGCGCGCGAAATCGGGATTGCGTCACGAGACGAATGATCGTTTGCGTCGAATTAACGCCGTCGCGCCGCACCTTTCCGCTCAAGACGCCCTCCAGGCGCGCGCCGGCGTACACCGCACCGACGATCATGACGTCGCCGCGGTGCGATCTGTCGAATGGCGCGTCATCGAAGCCGATCACGTGCGAGAGTTTTCGCGTCATGCGCATAAATTACCATGTTCGCGGCTTTCGGTGTCCGGCCTCGCGGGAATCCTATAAAATTGCGGCATGAAT